>NZ_JBLYED010000070.1:0-621 GCF_048515765.1 Pseudomonas sp. H11T01
ATGACTGGGGTGAAGTCGTAACAAGGTAGCCGTAGGGGAACCTGCGGCTGGATCACCTCCTTAATCGACGACATCAGCTGCTCCATAAGTTCCCACACGAATTGCTTGATTCATTGAAGAAGACGATTTAGAAGCAGCCTGTAGAAGGTTGTCGCTAAGCTGGTTAGAGGGCACCCCATGCTGTGTGGTAAAGAGCAGGGTGAGGTCGACCTTGGTAGCTCGAAATTGGGTCTGTAGCTCAGTTGGTTAGAGCGCACCCCTGATAAGGGTGAGGTCGGCAGTTCGAATCTGCCCAGACCCACCAATTTTGTGTGGGAAACGCCTGTAGAAATACGGGGCCATAGCTCAGCTGGGAGAGCGCCTGCCTTGCACGCAGGAGGTCAACGGTTCGATCCCGTTTGGCTCCACCACTTACTGCTTCTGTTGTTGTAAAGCTTAGAAATGAGCATTCCATCGAAGGATGGTGAATGTTGATTTCTGATCTTTGGATTAGATCGTTCTTTAAAAATTTGGGTATGTGATAGAAAGATAGACTGGACCACACTTTCACTGGTGTGGGCTCAGGCTAAGGTAAAATTTGTGAGTTACATTGCGAATTTTCGGCGAATGTCGTCTTCACAG
>NZ_JBLYED010000071.1:0-535 GCF_048515765.1 Pseudomonas sp. H11T01
GGGAGCCGGGCTTGCCCGCGAATGGTCTTCAAGTCAACGCTGAATTGACTGACCAGACTCTCTACTGCTTGACCCTATGTTCCCACCGGCTTCACCGGATTTTCGTTGTCCAGCGCCTTTTCGATCAGCAGCAAGCCCAGTTCCAGCATTTGATGGATGGCCAGGGCGAGGTTGCGGTCTTTGCCTTCGAGGTCGTCGGACAGGTCCAGGGTCAGGGTGGTGGCCGAACAGAAGGTTTCGTAGGTGTAGGCCAGCAAGGCTTGGGTGTTGATGTCGGGGGCGACGGTGAAGATCTGCAGGGGGCGGTCATCGCTGCCGCGAGGTTTGGCCGATGAGGGCGGGTTCAGGTAGTGATCGAGAGCCCGGTGTGCGGCTTCGTGGAGTTTTTTGGAATCGAGGGATTGGTAGGTAAGCGCTCCATGAACCCCACATTCAAAGCCGCCACCTGATCCCCGATGCTGTGCTCCCGATTCTTTTCCGGAGCCCGCACCTCATGATGCGTCCCGACGCCAAAGTCGAAAAAGTCTATCTCTAC
>NZ_JBLYED010000072.1:0-522 GCF_048515765.1 Pseudomonas sp. H11T01
ATCGGGAATATTAATAAGTCGACGCACAGCCCGATCATCATCACGAAAAGCGTTGATAAATCATCACCGCTACTCGCTCAAGCGCTCTCGAACAGAGAAGAAATAAACTGCACGATCAATTTCTACCGAATAACGTCCGCAGGTGGGCAGGAAAAGTTTTATTCAGTGTCGATCAATGGTGGGGTTATTACTGAACTGACGCTTGAAATGCCTCATGTGATTTATCAAAGCGACGCGGAGCCCCAAGAACAGTTAGCCATTCGTTACCGTGACATTACCTGGACCCACCACATAGCCAAAACCTCCGGTTACAGCTCATGGGGTGAAGAGGGATGAATCCAAACGGTTATGACCTCTGGGACGTCAACAGCGCCGCTGGCAAATTGGTCGGCCAGGCCCACACTATCAGCGTTCGCCATCTTACCCACGGTACAGCGCGTGAGCAGTTCAATTGGGAAGTCGCCTATTACGCAAGGCGGATTGCCGATGATGTCGCCCAAGGCCATAAAACCCCGGAACAAG
>NZ_JBLYED010000008.1:0-277546 GCF_048515765.1 Pseudomonas sp. H11T01
TCAGTAACTGATGACGATAAACGGCAGACATCCTGGCTGAAAACCTGAGAAGCAAAAGAGTTTTGGAAGCTGAAGACCTTTTAAAGGACAGGCAGGAGCGACTACTCATCAAGGGCCGAGCGCTAAAACGTGCTCACACTGAGCCCGGATACATTAGCGCAAGCTCGATTTACCGTTCATCGTTGCTGGGTGGCAGAAGATGGGCTGACCATACATTTGCTTCCTTTGGGCTGGGCCGGCACTCCGGCGTTTGCCAAAGGGAGGCGCCGTAAAGGCGAAACCATAAGTGGCCGTTACCGAAGGAATGGATATGTACACCAGCAAGAGATAGGTCGGCTGTCAGGCCGCCATCGTCGGAACGCCGCCCGGACCAATCGAGCGTCGACCGGCTGCTCCCACAATGGATAGGTGTACATCCGCAAGAAACAGGTCGCCTTCGCGCACAAAAAAAAGGGCGACCGAAGTCGCCCAAAATGCCTTGCGTGCTCGTGTACCGGAAAGACCTAAGGCTTTTTGCGCTTATGTGCGTCTTTCCAGATAAAAAAACCAAAACCAGCGAAAAACAGAACCATGAGGCTGACTGTCAGCACTCCGGCGATCACCACGTTGTCGAAAAACATGACCGGCCTCCTGCACTTGCCCTGTTGCGATGGGGCTAAGTTAACCAATCAGGCGTCGATAAAAATTGACCGGGATCAATAGCGCCCGAAACAAGACGTAAAGGAGGGAAATAACTGACCTGCATCAACAGATGCAGGGTGTTTCAACGCTTCTTCGGTTTGTTTTTTGGCTTTTTCTTGGGTTTTCCCAACGGCATGGCCTGCTCAAATGCCTGGCGCACTTCGTTCAGGCGCTTTTCATTGAGGTCATGCACGCGTTTGGCACGTTCGGAGTTCAGGTCTATCAGTTTGTCGTCTTGGCTCATGGTATTGATTGCGTCATCTATGTCGGTCGAATTCAGCCAGAGCACATACCACCGCTCCGGCCGCCAGGTCCGTCAATAATGCGGTGTGATGCGGGCGCTGACCAGTCGAGTATTCAACAGCATCGTGCCTGAACACTAAACCTCGACATCCACCCACAAGCCTTGGCGCGGTTGGTCTTCCATCAGCGGCACTACGGGGACGGTGTTGTCCGCGTTCAGTTCATCGCCGGGTATCGCCAGGTGCTCTTCAGGATCTTCGTCGGCTTCACGGCGGCGCTTGTTTCGTTCTTGCTGGCGCTGCTGCTCCTCACGCAACAATAAAGCTGAATGGTCGGGATCGCGCTTTTGAAGGTCGATGGTGCTTTCATTGGAGCTCGGTTGCACCGGCACCACAGGCGGTATATCCGGTCGAGGCCGAACCGGGTCCTGCTGAGAAGTGATCGGCACGGCACTCAAGGGGAGCATCGGTGGCAGCATAATTATTAGTCTCCTGTCAGCAGGCTGTCGGCTGCCCGGGTAACGACTTGAGCCATCGGTCGCAAACATGTGACCCGGTCATCACCCACCAACGCCCTGCGTCTCGACGACTGCCTTGATACGCTACCTTCTAAGCTTGGTAGTTTTTATGAGAGTCCTTTGGCTCTAAAGGCATCGATCCGTTAAGATAGTCGGCTTTTTCAAGGCGGGAGTCAGGCAGCATGGCGCAGCAGTATCAACCGGGGCAACGCTGGATTAGTGACAGCGAAGCTGAGCTAGGTTTAGGCACCGTTCTGGCACAGGACGGTCGCTTGCTGACCGTGCTCTATCCGGCCACTGGCGACACTCGCCAGTATGCGCTACGGAATGCGCCCCTCACTCGCGTGAGGTTCTCGCCGGGTGACACGATCACTCACTTCGAAAGCTGGAAAATGACCGTGCGCGAAGTCGACGATGTCGACGGCCTGCTGGTCTACCACGGGCTCAACGCGCAGAACGAAGTGGTCACTCTGCCGGAAACCCAACTGTCGAACTTCATCCAGTTCCGCCTGGCCAGCGACCGTCTGTTCGCCGGGCAGATCGATCCGCTGGCGTGGTTCTCACTGCGCTACCACACCCTCGAACACACCAGTCGCCAGTTGCAATCGTCGCTGTGGGGCCTGGGTGGCGTGCGTGCGCAACCGATCGCGCACCAACTGCATATCGCCCGTGAAGTCGCTGACCGTATCGCGCCGCGGGTTCTGCTGGCCGACGAAGTGGGCCTGGGCAAGACCATCGAAGCCGGTTTGGTGATCCATCGCCAATTGCTCTCGGGCCGCGCCAATCGGGTGCTGATCCTGGTTCCGGAAAACCTCCAGCACCAGTGGCTGGTGGAAATGCGTCGTCGCTTCAACCTGCAGGTTGCGCTGTTCGACGCTGAACGCTTTATCGAAAGCGATGCCGCCAACCCGTTCGAAGACACTCAGCTGGCGCTGGTGGCGCTGGAGTGGCTGGTCGAAGACGAGAAGGCCCAGGACGCACTGTTCGCTGCCGGTTGGGATCTGATGGTGGTCGACGAAGCCCACCACCTGGTCTGGCACGAAGACCAGGTCAGCCCGGAATACGCACTGGTCGAGCAACTGGCCGAAGTCATTCCCGGTATCTTGCTGCTGACCGCGACCCCGGAACAACTGGGTCAGGACAGCCACTTCGCCCGTCTGCGTCTGCTCGATCCAAACCGCTTCCATGACCTGCACGCATTCCGCGCCGAAAGCGAAAACTATCGCCCGGTGGCCGAAGCCGTTCAGGAACTGCTGGATCAGGGTCGCTTGTCCCCGGCCGCACACAAAACCATTCAAGGCTTCCTCGGCGACGAGGGTGAAGCACTGCTGACTGCGGTCAACGATGGCGACGCTGAAGCCAGCGCTCGCCTGGTCCGTGAACTGCTGGACCGTCACGGCACCGGCCGCGTGCTGTTTCGCAACACCCGCGCCGCCGTGCAAGGCTTCCCGGAGCGTAAGCTGCATCCGTACCCACTGCCGTGCCCGGACGAATACCTCGAGCTGCCGCTGGGTGAACACGCCGAGCTGTACCCGGAAGTCAGCTTCCAGGCCCAGCCGGACGTCAACGAAGAGGAGCGCTGGTGGCGCTTCGACCCACGGGTCGAGTGGCTGATCGACACGCTGAAGATGCTCAAGCGCACCAAAGTGCTGGTGATCTGCGCTCACGCCGAAACTGCAATGGACCTGGAAGACGCCTTGCGCGTGCTCTCCGGCATCCCGGCCACGGTCTTCCACGAAGGCATGAACATCCTCGAGCGGGACCGCGCTGCCGCCTACTTCGCCGATGAAGAATTCGGCGCCCAGGTGCTGATCTGCTCGGAAATCGGCAGTGAAGGCCGCAACTTCCAGTTCTCGCACCATTTGGTGTTGTTCGATCTGCCGTCGCACCCGGACCTGCTGGAACAACGGATTGGTCGTCTGGACCGGATCGGCCAGAAGCATGTCATCGAACTGCACGTGCCGTATCTGGAAACCAGCCCGCAAGAGCGGTTGTTCCAGTGGTATCACGAAGCGCTGAATGCCTTCCTCAACACCTGCCCGACCGGCAATGCCCTGCAGCATCAGTTCGGTCCACGCCTGCTGCCGCTGCTGGAAAGCGCCGACGACGGCGAATGGCAAGCCCTGATCGACGAAGCACGCAGTGCGCGTGAGCATCTGGAAAGCGAGCTGCACACCGGTCGTGACCGCTTGCTGGAGCTCAACTCCGGCGGCGCTGGCGAAGGTGATGCACTGGTCGAGGCGATCTTCGAACAGGACGATCAGTTCGCCCTGCCGATCTACATGGAAACCCTGTTCGACGCCTTCGGCATCGACAGCGAAGATCATTCGGAAAACGCTCTAATCCTCAAACCGAGCGAAAAAATGCTCGACGCCAGCTTCCCGCTGGGCGATGACGAAGGCGTGACCATCACTTATGACCGCAACCAGGCGCTGTCTCGCGAAGACATGCAATTCATCACCTGGGAGCACCCGATGGTCCAGGGCGGTATGGATCTGGTCCTGTCCGGCTCGATGGGTAACACCGCCGTCGCGCTGATCAAGAACAAGGCGCTCAAGCCCGGTACCGTGTTGCTTGAACTGCTTTACGTCAGCGAAGTGGTTGCTCCGCGCTCGCTGCAATTGGGTCGTTACCTGCCACCGGCAGCCCTGCGTTGCCTGCTCGATGCCAACGGCAACGACCTGTCGACCCGGGTTTCCTTCGAGACCTTGAACGACCAGCTGGAAAGCGTGCCACGGGCCAGCGCCAACAAGTTTGTCCAGGCCCAGCGCGATCAGCTGACGCCAAGGATCAACGCCGGTGAAGAGAAGATCACACCACGTCACGCCGAACGGGTTGCCGAAGCGCAACGTCGTCTGGCTGCCGACACCGAGGAAGAACTGGCGCGCCTGACCGCCCTGCAAGCGGTCAACCCGACCGTGCGTGACAGCGAACTGGTCGCCCTGCGCCAGCAACGCGAGCAAGGCCTGGCCATGCTCGACAAAGCGGCGTTGCGTCTGGAAGCGATTCGGGTGTTGGTAGCGGGCTGATAGCCCTCTTCTACCCGGTAAAAAAAACAGGCCCGCGCAATGCGGGCCTTTTTTATTACCATGAAAAGCCGTCAGTAGATCGTTCCCACGCTCTGCGTGGGAATGCATCCCGTGACGCTCTGCGTCACATCCAATGCGGACGCAGAGCGTCCATGGCGGCATTCCCACGCAGGAGCGTGGGAACGATCTACATCCCCTATGCAGTCACCGCGGGTATCTGCGGCTCAACCGGCACCAGCCCTTCCTTCATCCGCTGGGCATCCTGTACGAAACAACGCGAGGCCTGAAACAAAAACAGCATGGTCAAAAACAACGCCACCGGAATCAGGTACATCGCGTCATGCAGGCCAACGGCTTTGAACGCCTCAGTCATCTGCTCGGCACCGGCCGACAGCATCGCCGTATGAGCAAAGTGGTCTGACAGACCGCCAACCATCACCGGCCCCAAACCGCCGCCCAGCAGATACAACCCGGCAAAGAACAGCGCCATGGCGGTAGCCCGCAAGCGTGGCTCGACCACGTCCTGAATGGCGGTGTAGACGCAGGTATAGAAGTTGTAAGCAAACAACCAACCGACACTGAACACCGCGACAAACACCCCGATCTCGATTCGCCCGGCGTGCAGCGCCCACGCGGTGGCCAGGGTCGAGATGATCAGGCTGCAGGCCGCGAACAACAGTCGACCGTTGGCCACGCGCTGGTGAATTTTATCGGCGATCCAGCCGCCAAGGGTCAAGCCGACGAGCCCGGTCACACCGACGATCACCCCGGTCGCCACAGCAGCTTCCTGCAATGGCATCAGGAAGTAACGCTGGAGCATCGGCACCAGAAAGGAGTTGCAGGCGTAGGTGGCGAAGTTGAAGGTCAGCCCCGCCAGCACCAGCCAAAGAAAGGTCGGGATAGCCAGCACCCGGCGAATTGGCCGATCAACTCGTTCCTGGGAGACTTGAACGGTTTCCGCCGCGCCGCGTTTCGGTTCCTTGATAAAAAACATGAACACCGCCAACAGTAACCCCGGCACCGCAGCGATGAAGAATGGCGCGCGCCAACTGTCGAACGCCTTGACCATTGCACCGATGGTGAAGAACGCCAGCAACAGGCCCAGCGGCAACCCGAGCATGAAGATGCCCATGGCCCGAGCCCGCCGATGGGCAGGAAACAGATCGCCGATCAGCGAATTGGCGGCCGGTGCATAGCTTGCTTCACCGATACCCACCCCCATGCGCACCAGCAAGAACCCCCAGAAACTGCCAACCAGGCCGTTGACTGCGGTCAACCCACTCCACACCGCCAGGCCCCAGCCCATCAATTTACTGCGCGAGCCGGTATCGGCCATCCGCCCTAGAGGCAGGCCGGCGACGGCATAGACAATAGTGAATGCGGTACCGATGATCCCGAGCTGGAAGTCGCTCAAATGCCATTCCATACGGATTGGCTCGATGATGATGGCCGGAATGGTGCGATCGAAGAAGTTGAACAGGTTGGCCAGGAACAACAGGAACAGAATGCGCCAGGCATTCGACGCTTGGTTCGAGCTCTGCATGGGTCCGTCTCTTTTATTGTTATTAGGGCTTCACTGCCAGCAGCTGAGCCCGGAATCAGCAATCTAGTCAGCCCTGCCCTACCTGTCTGTAATGATTAGTACAGGTGATACCCGCTTATGGAGGCCGCAGCAGGCTTTGCATCGCCTTATTCCTAAACGCTATTTAAATAATTGCAAAATCATTTAAAGCAATATGCCACTACCACTTGCGCCCTGTGCGTGGCCTCTATACTCCAACCATTCGCCAATATTCATGGCGCTCTCACCGAATGACTCAACGACGGGACATGCTATGGATTGGCTTGGTTTGCATTTTGTTACCGAGCTTGTGGGGAGTGAGCAGGTCGTCATTGATTGCCGTCATAACCCCCTACTGGTGTTGTTGGCTTACGTAGTCGCTTGTACGGCCGGCTTCGCTGTACTGGATATGACCGAACGGGTCAGCCATGCGGAAAACCCCGCATCCCAACGGATCTGGCGCTGGGTGGGAGCGTGCTGTCTGGCTGGCGGCATCTGGGCCATGCACTTCATCAGCATGCTGGCGTTCCAGGCGCCGATTGAAATCCATTACGAGATGCCGATTACCCTCATTTCGCTGTTGATTGCCTTGATTGCCTCATTGCTGGCGATGAACACCCTCAGTCACGCGCATCTGCGTTTCTGGCAGTACCTGCAAGCGTCGGTGTGGATGGGCCTGGGAATTTCCATCATGCATTACGTCGGCATGGCCGCCATGCGCTCGAATGCCACTGCCTACTACCAACCCACGCTGTTTGGCTTATCCATAGTGATCGCCATTGGCGCCAGCCTCGCGGCCTTATTGCTGTCTCGTTATCTACGCAATGGCAGCGGCATATCCCATCAACTGCTCAAATTCACCGCCAGCATGTTGCTCGGGGCCGGGATCGTCAGCATGCACTTCACCGGCATGTGGTCTCTGACCCTGGTGCTGCCCACCGGGGACCTTGCGCCACTCCCCGCCGACAACAACCCTATGCAGCTGGGTCTGACCGTCGCCGTCATCACCCTGCTGATCATCGGCAGCAGCATCAGCGCCGCACTGGCCGACAAGAAGCTCCAACATAAGGAGCACGACCTGCGCCGGGTTAATACGCTGCTCAGCCAACTGGATCAGGCGCGCGTATCGCTGCAGCAAGTAGCCCATTACGACGCCTTGACCAACCTGCTCAATCGTCGCGGTTTCAACCAGATCTTCGCCGAGAAACTCATCGAGAAAAGCACCCACGGCGGCAAGCTGGCGGTGCTATTTCTGGATATCGACCACTTCAAGCGTATCAACGACAGCCTCGGCCATGATGCCGGCGATGAGTTGCTGAAAGTTCTCGCCTGCCACATCAAAAGCACGACCCGCAGCCATGACGATGTGGTTGCACGCTTTGGCGGTGACGAATTCTGCATCCTGATCAGCCTCCACGAGCACGATGAAGCACGGCACATGGCGCAACGAATCATGCAAAAAATGAAGGAGCCCATCGAGCTGTCCGGGAGGCGCATGGTGATGACCACCAGCATCGGCATCAGCGTGTTTCCCGACGACGGCAAGACCTGCGAGGAACTGCTGAAAAACGCTGACCTGGCGCTGTATCAATCCAAAGGCAGTGGTCGTAACGGGCTGCACTTCTTCAGTCCCAACCTGAAAACCAAGGCCACCCTGGAGTTGCAACTTGAAGAAGAATTGCGCAACGCCTTGCGCGATGAAACCGGTCTGATGCTCTATTACCAACCGATCCTTGATATGAAAAGCGGTCGGGTCACCAAGCTTGAAGCCCTGGTTCGCTGGCAACATCCGGTGCATGGTTTGCTGGTGCCCGATCGGTTCATCGGCATTGCCGAAGCCAACGGACTGATCGCTGAACTGGACAATTGGGTGCTGCGCAAAGCCTGCGAAGATCTGAGCGAGCTTTCCAGGCACGGCTGTGACGAGCTGAAAATCGCGGTGAACTGTTCGGCCCTCAACCTGGCGCGCGAGGAGCTCACCGATGAAATCGAAAGTGCACTGCGAACCGCCGGCGTTGCACCGCAACGGCTGGAACTGGAAGTCACCGAAAACGTCCTGATGGACGACATCGCCAATACCCTGGTACTGCTGCGACAGATTCGCGCTCTCGGTGTCTCGCTGTCGATCGACGACTTTGGCACCGGTTATTCGTCGCTGGCCTATCTCCAGCGCCTACCGCTGAACACCTTGAAAATCGACCGCTCATTCATCCAGGACATCCCCAAGTCAACCCAGGACATGGAGATCGTCCAGGCCATTATCGGCATGGCCCATACCCTGCATCTGCAGGTGGTCACCGAAGGTGTCGAAACCGAGCAGCAATATGAGTTTCTCAACCATTACGGTTGTGATTTCGTCCAGGGCCACCTGCTGAGCCGCCCGGTCCCGTTCAGGGAATTACGCCCGGTCCTGAACGAAATCAACCAGCGTAAACACCACAGCCCGACCGCCCTCAATCTTCTGAGCGTTGCTCGCGGTACAGATGAACTAACGTCGCGGGATCTTTTTCCAGATAGCCCTGACCACTATGCAAGCGCATCAGTTGCGCAGCCAGTCCGCTGATGGGCGTTGCCGAGCCCTGCTCGCGGGAAAATTTCACTGCCGTGTCCAGGTCCTTGAGCAATGTGCGCACATGCCACTTTACCGGTTCGAAACGGCTTTCAGCCATTTGCGGAGCGAGGATCTGCAGCGGTTTGGAGTCCGCAAAACCACCGGCCAGTGCCTCGGCAATCAATGTCGCATCGACACCTGAACGCTCTGCCAGCGCCACTACCTCAGCGATCACCAGCGCATTGCAGGCGACGATCATCTGATTGCAGGCTTTGGTCACCTGGCCCGCGCCAACAGCGCCCATGTGAGTGACCCGCTGACCCAGGCTCAAAAGGATTGGCCGCACGCGCTCAAGATCCATCGCTTGCCCACCGACCATGATCGCCAGGCTGCCGGACTCGGCCCCGGATGTACCGCCCGAGACCGGCGCATCCAACCAATTCATGCCCGTCTCACTCAGCAACTGAGTGGCCATTTCCCGGGTTGCAGTCGGCTCAAGACTGGAGAAGTCCACCAGCAGTTTCCCGGCCGTTGCACCCTGTGCCACGCCATCCGTACCGAACACCACTTCTCGCACCACGGCCGTATCGGCCAGGCACAACATCACCACATCGGCCTGCTGGCACAGCTCAACGGGTGTCGCCACCTGCCGCGCTCCCGCCTCGACCAGCGGCGCACATTTTTGCGGATTGCGGTTCCATACCGTCAGCGGATAGCCCGCTGCCAGTAGCCGCCGGCACATCGGCAACCCCATCAAACCGATGCCCGCAAACGCCAAAGAAGGTAACGCAGCATTCATAAATTGCTCCTGCTGAATTAAAGAACGTTGATTATTGGCCGATTCATCAGGATTCAGGAAAGGATTCCCCCTAGCGAGCTCTAAGGTTTAACCCTATCGCTCGGGCCTATATCGCACTGTAAAGTCGCGAGATCCCAATCAGTGATGGCTCGATGACATCTCGTCACCCAGCCGACCAGTCCAAAAACGTGGCGCTCAATGACTTCTAAAAATAACCCTGCCAACGCGATATCCGAACTGACGCTGACATCCCCGGATAAACCCTCAGGGTCGAAACCATTGACCAGCCCGCGCCCACTTGCGAGCCAACAGTACCTGTACTTCACCGAGACCAATACCGATCGCATCCTCGATAACCTCGATGGCCTGCGCGATATGGTGTTCCCGCGCGCACCGCACCTTGAAGACGACAACGAACTGCGCCGCGAACAAGAGTTTCCTTCGGTTTGCCTGATCGGCCTGGGCCGCTGTGGATCGAACATTGCGCTGGATGTCGCGGAGCTGGTGTACAACGCCCGCAAGTTCTATCTGAACGAATTCAACAACGAAGACAAGCCTTACACCGATAAGAGCTACAGTCCTGCGCAGTGGATCCGCAACAACCTGCGCTTGGGCTCGAACAAGGCCACCAAACCGGTGTTTCTGGTCGAGCCGCTGGTCATGTTGGGCGACTTGGATAAAGACATCGCCGGGCGTATTCGTTTTTCCCGCAAGGGCGAAAAAAGCGGCTTCCTGCGCGACTACAGCAAAATGAAGATCATGGACCTCTCGGAAGTCCACGCCGGCGGTGCCGGTAACGCTCCGATCCTCGGCCAGTACCTGGCGAAGATCATCCTCAATAAGGACACCCAGCGTTTTTCCAGTCCAGACTGGAAGATGATCCACTCCTATCTGATCGATTCTTGCGGAATCAAGGCTAACCAGTCGCGCCTGTACTTCTCGATCTTCAGCGCTGGAGGTGGTACCGGTTCAGGCATGGCCTCGGAGTTCGGCCTGGCCCAGCAATACTCGTACATGAACAAGACGTTCGACACCAAACCGGTGGACGAGCATGACAGCAAGAGCGGCCATTCTTTCGTTTTCGAGCCGATCTTCACCAGCGGCATTTGCGTGCTGCCGAACATTTCCGATCACCGCAGTGAAATGTCCGAAGCGCTGCATATCAACGCCGGTCGCTTGCTCTGCAAATACCTGTCAGAAGAGTGGGACTTCTCCTACAACTTCGACAACGAAGACAGCAGCGAAGCCAGTGTCATGGGCCGGATCCGCCCATGGAACGCGATGATGCTGATCTCTAATGACATCATGCGTTACGCCGAAGAAAGCGATGACGGCAACATCCAGAACATTGATGTCAATGCCATGGAAAAGCATGCCAACCAGTACATCTCTCAGCAGATTTTCAACATTCTCACCGCCCAGGCCGTGACCACCGACTACGACCAGAACTATTTCCGTCGGGCTGGCATCGACATCGGCGAAACCATTCGCCTGGACGCCAACGACCTGTTTATGAGTCTGGCCGGCCCTGTGGCCATTGCCTACGCGGAATCCGTGGTACCGGAAACCCCGGTGCCGTCGAGCGACAAGTTCAAAGTCTTCGAAAAAGAGCCGCAACGCCTGAACATCGACGACCTGTTCTTCCGTTCCATCGACCTGCCGCACTTCAACAAAGTGACCCAGGCCATCGAAGGCATCAGCCTGCTGCCGATCGAATCCAAGCGCTATCGCGCGTCGTTGGAGCAGTACAAGAACTCGGGCTACGACGCTGCGGCGTTGCACGACCTGCACTTCTTCAAGAATTGCTCTTCGGTGGTATCGATCGTGTCCCTGCCCAAGGACTACAAGCTGTCGTACATGGATCTGAACCGGTTGAAGACCCATCTCAACAGCTTGTTCCCCAACACCACACTCAAGCGTTATGCCTTGGTGATCGGCGCCTCGGCCAACCTGTCGCTGACCACATTGATTGCCAAAAGTCCGTGCCTGTCCGACGACTTCCTGACCTTGATCGTGGCCTTTATCAAGCGCTGCTTTGCGCGTAATCCGTACCGCTTCGATGACACGCTGGACAACTCGATCCTCGACTTCATCATTAATGACGAGTTCGACGAAGACCTCATCGACGATTTGCTCAACGAGTTCGAAAACCCGGCGAAGATCCTCGACACTAACTGGTACGCGATCAAGCCAATGTACGAGAAGAAGTATCGCGAGCTGATCAACGACAAGGACAAGTTCGTCTCGATCAACGACATCCGTTTGTCTCGCGATTGCGTGAAAAAGGCGATCAAGTACCTGCGCGAGATCTATCGCCATCGCATTGGCAAAACCAAGGTTATTTCGCTGAATAACCATACGGGCAAGACAGCTAACTGAAGGTCGCGCGGGGCTCCCTGTGGCGCATTCGCTCGCCCTTTGGCCAAACCAGTCAACCAGATTGAGGGCTTTGACCATTGCCCCGCTCGCCGCCCAGAGCCAGTATTTGCCGGCTTTTTCTACAGTCCGACCCAATAAAAACAAAGATAAAGACTGAGGGATTCTGGCAATGCGCGGCTATTTGACTGCATTCTCATACATGGATCGGCAAGAGGTCGATGCGACCTTTAAAGGCCATCTGACGCTCGCTGTCTGCGATGAATACCGCGACCGGTTTAAGTTGTCGGTTACTCACACTCAGAAACAATTAAGCGCCCTTCGTTATGTCCGGCCAACTGTTCCGCCCCTGAGCAGATTTATCGCCCGTCACCATCAGATGGGGCGTTTCTCTACGGCAACGTGCCATCACTCTGATCACGGTTACTCGCCTACACACTTTTACCTGTCGAACGACAGCACCAACTTGGTGCACTCATTCAGGCCTGCGCCCTTTCCTGGATCAAAATCCACGGTGAAACAACCACTGCCCACAACTGTGGATCGCGTTCCAGAAGATCTTGCGCCCGCGACGCAGACACCTTGGCAACCACATCACGGGTCAACCAGGCAGCCACTTTCTCGGCCTGGTTCTCCGCCACAGCCTCTGCGACGGCGATCAAATCCAGAGAGGTCTCGACCCACAATAGGGCACCCCTGGCAAAGAACGGCTCAAGCTCCTTCCAGGTAATCGATGCGGTTTCTCCAAGCAGTTTGGCATAGAGGGTGCTAGGTTCTTGAGTCATGGGTCTCACCAGGAAAAAAATCGGCGCAATGATAACGCCGCTGACCTGGCAGAAAAACCCAGTTTCAAATGAGTGACTGATCGAAAAGTTCAGGAAAGCCAAGGATTGCCGCTCAATTCAGGCAAAACCCCCGCCGCAATTCTGTCTTTTTCTGTCAATTAAGCGACATACCCGGGTTTTGCCCCCAGCAGCCAGCTTTTCAAGCGATTGACCGGCGCTCTACACTGTACCGGTACAGTTGCCAGGGGCATTCCGGAGAGATACTCAAACGATCTAATCCGGTTCTGCAGCGTTGGCCGCCAGGACTATAAAAACTACAACAGCAAGAGTGGAGCACTATGAATAAGGCTACTAAGCAGATTTCCAAACTGTTTGCCGCTATGGTTCTGGCCGGGGTTGCCAGCCATTCGTTCGCAGCTGACACCATCAAGATCGGCATCGCCGGCCCTAAAACCGGTCCTGTGACCCAGTACGGTGACATGCAGTTCACCGGCGCTAAAATGGCCATCGAGCAGATCAACGCCAAGGGCGGTGTCGACGGCAAGATGCTCGAAGCCAAAGAATACGATGACGCCTGCGACCCTAAACAGGCCGTTGCCGTTGCCAACAAAGTGGTCAACGACGGCGTCAAGTTCGTGGTCGGTCACCTCTGCTCCAGCTCCACTCAGCCAGCGTCCGACATCTATGAAGACGAAGGCGTGATCATGATTACCCCAGCCGCCACCAGCCCGGACATCACTAGCCGTGGCTACAAAATGGTGTTCCGCACCATCGGCCTGGACAGCGCCCAGGGCCCTGCCGCCGGTAACTACATCGCCGATCACGTAAAACCGAAAATCGTTGCTGTTCTGCACGACAAACAGCAATACGGTGAAGGCATCGCCACCGCCGTGAAGAAAACCCTCGAAGGTAAAGGCGTCAAGGTTGCCGTGTTCGAAGGTCTGAACGCCGGCGACAAAGACTTCTCCTCGATCATCCAGAAACTCAAGCAAGCCAACGTCGACTTCGTCTACTACGGCGGCTACCACCCGGAACTGGGCCTGATCCTGCGTCAATCCAAGGAAAAAGGCCTGAACGCCAAGTTCATGGGGCCAGAAGGCGTCGGCAACGACTCCATCTCGCAGATCGCCCAGGACGCTTCCGAAGGCCTGCTGGTGACCTTGCCGAAATCTTTCGACCAGGACCCGGCCAACAAGGCACTGGTTGAGGCGTTCGCCGCCAAGAAGCAGGACCCGACCGGTCCGTTCGTGTTCCCGGCCTACTCGGCAGTCGAAGTGATCGCTGAAGGCATCAAGGCAGCGAAGAGCGAAGACACCGCTAAAGTGGCCGCTGCTATCCGCGCCGGCACCTTCAAGACCCCTACTGGCGACCTGTCGTTCGACGAAAAGGGCGACCTGAAGAACTTCAAGTTCGTGGTTTACCAGTGGCACTTCGGTAAACCTAAAACCGAAGTTTCGCCTCAGTAAGGCGCTGCCTGACTGACTGCCAATAAAGCCCACGGCGTGCCGTGGGCTTTGTTTTACGAGGTAATGGGCCGTGCCTCCGTGATCCGGAAGCCTTCCCACCTGAAAATCTCAAAACCGTCATCAGCGGTTCGCTGGCAAACCTCACGCTTGAAGTGGATGCAGATCCACGGGGCCTGAGCGGGAAAATGACTCCACCAGTGAAATGCGTATCAGGTTTTTAGGAGCGTTGTAATGCCTGAGATCTATCACTTCTTCCAACAGCTGGTTAATGGTCTGACCATTGGCAGCACGTATGCCCTGATCGCCATCGGCTATACGATGGTTTACGGCATCATTGGAATGATTAACTTCGCCCATGGCGAGGTCTATATGATCGGTTCCTACGTGGCCTTCATCGTCCTTGCCGGACTGGCCATGCTGGGTATCCATTCTCTGCCACTGTTGATGACCGCCGCATTCCTGGCGACCATCGTTGTAACCAGTGCCTACGGCTACAGTATCGAACGGATCGCCTACCGCCCTCTGCGGGGCAGTAACCGCCTGATCCCGCTGATCTCGGCCATCGGCATGTCGATCTTCCTGCAAAACACCGTACTGCTCTCGCAGGACTCCAAGGACAAATCGATCCCCAACCTGATTCCGGGCAGCTTTAGCTTCGGTCCGGGCGGAGCGCAGGAAGTCCTGATCTCCTACATGCAGGTCCTGGTGTTCGTGGTGACCCTGGTGGTGATGCTCTGCCTCACCCAGTTCATCTCGCGTTCACGTCTGGGACGGGCCTGTCGGGCCTGTGCCGAAGACATCAAGATGGCCAACCTGTTGGGCATCAACACCAACAACATCATCGCCCTGACTTTCGTCATCGGTGCAGCCCTGGCGGCCGTGGCGGCTGTATTGCTCAGCATGCAGTATGGCGTGATCAACCCGAACGCCGGGTTCCTGGTGGGCCTCAAGGCCTTTACCGCGGCAGTTCTAGGCGGCATTGGCAGCATTCCGGGCGCCATGCTCGGTGGTCTGGTGCTGGGGGTGGCCGAAGCATTCGGCGCCGATATATTCGGTGACCAGTACAAGGACGTGGTGGCTTTCGGCCTTCTGGTTCTGGTGTTGTTGTTCCGGCCAACCGGCCTGTTGGGCCGTCCGGAGGTTGAGAAAGTATGATCAGGAATCTTAAACAGGCGCTGTTCAGCGCCCTGCTGGTCTGGGCTGTCGCCTATCCGGTACTCGGTCTGAAACTGTCCATCGCCGGCATCAACCTTGAAGTGCAAGGTGCCAGCACCTCCACGCTGATCATCATCGCCACCTGTTCGGTGCTGATGTTCCTGCGTGTGATATTCGATCGGCAATACACGACCGCTATGCGCTCCGTGCCCAAAGGTAAATTGATCCCGGCCGGCGCGAGCCACTTCCTGACTCTGCCCAGCACCCAGCGCTGGGTCATCATGGGATTGATCGTCGTCGCTCTGGTCTGGCCATTCTTCGGCTCGCGCGGTGCGGTGGATATCGCCACGCTGATTCTGATCTATGTGCTGCTCGGTCTGGGTCTGAACATCGTGGTCGGTCTGGCGGGTCTGCTCGACCTGGGCTACGTCGGTTTCTACGCGGTGGGCGCCTACAGCTATGCGCTGCTGTCGCACTACTACGGCTTGAGCTTCTGGATTTGCCTGCCGATTGCCGGAATGATGTCGGCCACCTTCGGCTTCTTGCTGGGCTTCCCGGTGCTGCGTCTGCGCGGTGACTATCTGGCGATTGTGACCCTGGGCTTCGGCGAGATCATCCGTCTGTTCCTGCGTAACCTGACGGGCCTCACGGGCGGACCGAACGGCATCAGCAACATTCCCAAACCGACGCTGTTCGGCCTGAGCTTCGATAGAACGGCTGCCGAAGGCATGCAGACGTTCCACGAGTTCTTCGGCCTGACTTACAACCCGGTCAGCAAGGTGGTTTTCCTCTACCTGGTTGCGCTGTTGCTGGCGCTGTTCGCACTCTTCGTGATCAACCGTCTGCTGCGCATGCCGATCGGCCGTGCCTGGGAAGCGCTGCGTGAAGACGAAATCGCCTGCCGTGCCCTGGGTCTGAACCCGACCATCATCAAGCTGTCGGCCTTCACCCTGGGTGCCTGCTTCGCAGGTTTTGCCGGCAGCTTCTTCGCCGCCCGTCAGGGTCTGGTGACGCCGGAGTCGTTCACCTTCATCGAGTCGGCCACTATCCTCGCCATCGTGGTGCTGGGCGGCATGGGCTCGCAATTGGGCGTGGTCCTCGCGGCCGTCGTGATGATTCTCTTGCCCGAGCTGATGCGTGACTTCAGCGAATACCGCATGTTGATGTTCGGCGCCTTGATGGTGCTGATGATGATCTGGCGTCCACAAGGTCTGCTGCCCATGCAACGTCCTCACATGGAGCTGCGTAAATGAGCAGAGAGATCCTGAAAGTAGATGGCCTGAGCATGCGCTTCGGCGGCTTGCTGGCGGTCAATAGCGTTGCCCTGAGCGTGAAAGAGAAACAGGTGGTGTCGATGATCGGCCCTAACGGCGCTGGCAAGACCACCGTGTTCAACTGCCTGACCGGCTTCTACAAACCCACCGCCGGCACCATCCAGCTCAACGGTGAAGCGATCGAAGGCCTGCCCGGCCACAAGATCGCCGGAAAAGGCGTGGTGCGGACCTTCCAGAACGTGCGGTTGTTCAAGGAAATGACTGCGGTCGAGAACCTCTTGATCGCGCAACACCGTCACCTGAACACCAACTTCCTGGCCGGTCTGTTCAAGACCCCAGCGTTTCGCCGCAGCGAACGCGAGGCCATGGAATACGCCGAGTTCTGGCTCGACAAGGTCAACCTCAAGGAGTTCGCCAACCGTCCGGCCGGCACCCTGGCCTATGGTCAGCAGCGCCGCCTGGAAATCGCTCGCTGCATGATGACCCGTCCAAGCATCCTCATGCTCGACGAACCGGCTGCCGGCCTCAACCCGCGGGAAACCGACGACCTCAAGGCGCTGATCGGCACCCTGCGTGAAGAGCATGACGTAACCGTGCTGCTGATCGAACACGACATGAAACTGGTCATGAGCATCTCCGACCACATCTTCGTGATCAACCAGGGCACGCCCCTGGCCAACGGCACGCCGGATCAGATCCGCGACAATCCTGAAGTGATCAAAGCCTATCTGGGGGAAGCGTAAATGCTGCAATTCGAAAACGTTTCCACCTTCTACGGCAAGATCCAGGCCCTGCACAGCGTCAACGTCGAAGTCCGTCAGGGCGAGATCGTGACGCTGATCGGTGCCAACGGTGCGGGCAAGTCCACCCTGCTAATGACCCTGTGCGGTTCGCCGCAAGCCCATAGCGGCAGCATTCGCTACATGGGCGAGGAACTGGTCGGCCAGGACTCCGCGCGGATCATGCGTAAAAGCATCGCCGTGGTCCCGGAAGGTCGTCGGGTGTTTGCCCGTCTGACCGTGGAAGAAAACCTCGCCATGGGCGGGTTCTTTACCGACAAGGGTGATTACCAGGAGCAAATGGACAAGGTTCTGGGGCTGTTCCCGCGACTCAAGGAGCGCTTCAGCCAGCGCGGCGGCACCATGTCCGGCGGCGAGCAGCAAATGCTCGCCATCGGCCGGGCGCTGATGAGCAAGCCCAAGCTGTTGCTGCTCGATGAGCCGTCGCTGGGTCTGGCGCCGATCATCATTCAACAGATCTTCGACATCATCGAACAGCTGCGCCGTGATGGTGTGACGGTGTTCCTGGTGGAACAGAACGCCAACCAGGCGTTGAAGATCGCCGACCGCGCCTACGTTCTGGAAAACGGTCGCGTGGTGATGCAGGGCAGCGGTGAAGAGTTGCTGACTGATCCAAAAGTGCGCGACGCCTATTTGGGCGGCTAAACACTCGCGTCAAAAAACAAAACGGCCTGCGGGCCGTTTTTTTTGACCTGGGAAACCACTTGTTTGAGGGTCGGCGTAGGAGCTGGCGCAGCCTGCGATCTTTTGATTTTGATCTTTAGTGGCCCTAAAAGATCGCAGCCTGCGGCAGCTCCTACAAGGACATGCGTTTATTTCTGAAAAAGTTTTGGGATGAGCTGTAACGAACCTCGATGGCGTTTCTCTACTAGGATAAGCAAGCGCAAACGCTTACTTACCCACGCCCACTCTGGAGAGACATCATGACCGCTACCACTCGCACCCTGTCCGCCGCTGCCCTTGCTCTGGCCCTCGGTTCTGCACTGAGCATTGCCGCCATGCCGATCACCGCACAAGCTGCCGATAACATGGAAAAATGCTTTGGCGTCGCCATGAAAGGTAAAAACGATTGCGCCGCAGGCGCTGGCACCACCTGCGCCGGCACCTCGAAAGTCGACTACGAGAGCAACCACTTCAAGCTGGTGCCTAAAGGCACTTGCGAAAAGACTGCCAGCCCGACCTCCCCGACTGGTTTCGGTCAAATGGCCGCCTACAAAGCCAAGTCGTAACCCCCTCTGCCTGAGTGTTGATGATGACCACTTCATCGCTGCACAGCGTACATCCCCACACTCAGGCTCCGGCGTCCGGGCTCCCGCGACGCGCCGGACTGGGACTCAAGACCGAGCACTTTCGTGAAGTGCTCGGGACCCGACCCGACCTCGGTTTCTTCGAAGTTCATGCCGAAAACTACATGGTCGCCGGCGGCCCGTTTCATCACTTCCTGGGATTGATCCGCGAGCAGTATCCGCTGTCGCTGCATGGCGTCGGCTTGTCGATTGGCGCTGAAAGTCCGCTGGATTGCGAGCACCTTGCACGACTTGCGCGGTTGATCGAGCGTTATCAACCCCAGTCTTTTTCCGAACACCTGGCCTGGTCCAGCCATGGCCCGGTGTTTCTCAATGATCTGTTGCCCCTGGCCTATGACTCGCGAACCCTGAACCGCGTCTGCGAGCATATCGATCAGGTTCAAAACACCCTGAAACACCCCATGTTGCTGGAGAACCCGGCGACTTACCTTGAGTTCAAGTGCTCGAGCATGGATGAAGCGACATTCATCCGTGAAGTGATCCTTCGTACGGGCTGCGGCCTGCTGCTCGACGTGAACAATGTCTATGTATCGTGCATCAATCATCAGCGCGATCCACTGGCCTATATCGATGCCTTGCCGCTGCACGCGGTGGGCGAAATCCATCTTGCAGGCTTTGCCGAAGACACCGACAGCCTCGGCGACCGGCTGCTGATTGACGACCACGGTGCCCCCGTCGATAACGCGGTGTGGGCACTGTATCTGAGGGTCCTGGAACGCACGGGGCCGATCGCCACCCTGATTGAGCGCGATAATCATCTGCCCGCATTTTCCGTGCTGTACGCCGAAGCCTGTCAGGCAGACGAGTTACTGCGTTGCGCACAGGTGCGGCCATGAGCACTCAAGCGGCCTTCGCCGCCGCCCTGCTCGACCCACAACGGAGCTGCCCACCAGGTTTGTTCAGCGCTAACGGTGCCGATCCGGCCAGCCGTTTCGCGGTCTATCGCAATAACGTGCAGAGCTCGCTGATCAACGCCTTGGCCGATAGCTACCCGGTGGTTTTGCAATTGGTTGCAGAAGAGTTCTTCCGCGCCATGGCCCGGCTGTACATCCAACAGTTTCCCCCGCAAGGCCCATTGATCAACGACTATGGCAACGATTTCGCCGACTTCATCGAGGGCTTCGCGCCAGCCGCCAGCGTGCCCTACCTGGCAGATGTAGCCCGGCTGGAAAGGCTGCGCGTACAGGCTTATCACGCAGCCGATGCGCAGGTCATGAGCCATGAGCAGATCGCCGCAGTCCTCGCAGACCCGCAAGCCTTGGGCGAGCTGCATATTCAACTTCATCCCTCGGTCAGCACCCTGAACTCGGCCTATGCCGTGGTCGCACTTTGGGCGGCGCACCAGGACGAAACGCTGGCCAACGTCGACCCATTGCATGGGCAAAGCGCACTGATTCTGCGTAATGGCCTGGAGGTCGAGGTATTTGCCGTCGACACCGGTTCGACGATGTTCATCCGCAGCCTGCAAAGCGATTGGCCTCTGGAACAGGCCGTGGCCTATGCCCTGGACGCCGCGCCGGAGTTCGATCTGAGCCAATGCCTGGCGTTGTTGATCAGCCACAACGCCATCAGCCACTTACAACGACAAGACAAGGTATCGCCATGAACACCCGCCATGAGCCGCTAAATCCCGTCGCTCACCTGATTGAGCGCGTCATTCAGTTGTTCGAGATGATTCCCCACAGTCTGATCGCTTGTGTCGCGCGCTTCTCCATCGCCGCGGTGTTCTGGAAGTCCGGGCAGACCAAGGTCGAAGGTTTCGCCATTGATCTCATCGAAGGCACGTTCCAAGTGGGCGTGCCGCGCCTCGCCGATTCCACCGTGCCGTTGTTCCAGAGCGAATACCACGTCCCGCTGTTGTCACCGGAACTGGCCGCGCACATGGCGGCCTTCGCCGAGCATTTCTTCCCGGTCCTGATTCTGCTCGGCTTCGCCACCCGCTTCTCGGCGCTGGCGCTGCTGGGCATGACGCTGACCATTCAAACCTTCGTTTACCCGGATGCCTACCCGACTCACGGCACTTGGGCAGCGATCCTGCTGTACCTGATGGCCAGAGGCCCGGGCGTGCTGTCGATCGATCACTTGATCGCCAAACATTACGGTTCCCTGTAGCAGCTGGCGAAGCCTGCGGCAGCTGCTACAGCCGATCCAGGGCCTCGCCGCGGCGTTTGAACCAGCCGATCAGGTAATCGGCCAGCACTTGTGTACGCTTGGGCAGGCCGCCCTGATACGGATGCACCAGGTACATCGGCATGCTGCGAGTCTGATAGTCGCGTAATAGCCAACGCAGACGGCCATCGGCCAACTCGCTATGCAACACGTAGGACGGCAGCCGAGCGATACCGGCACCGACCAGCGCGGCTTTTTTCAGCAGGTTGTAATGATTACTGGCAAACGGCCCGGAGACGCGGACCCGGAGCAACTCGTGTTGCTGGTGGTAGAGCCATTCTTCACGGCCGCTGTAATGACTGTTGAGCAGGCAGCGGTGCTCGGCCAGATCCGCTGGCGTCTGCGGCTCGCCGTACTGCTCAAGATAGGCGGGGCTGGCGCAGGTCATCTCGTGCCAGGCCAGCAGCGGTTTGGCCACCAGCCGCTCGTCGTTGGCCACTTCCGAGCGAATCGCCAGATCGAAACCATCCCGGGACAAATCGCGGTAGCTGTTATTCAGCTCCAGCTCAATCTGCACCTCAGGATACTGCCGGGAAAACTCCAGCAACAAACCATCGAAGAAGGTCTCGCCCAGGGAAACCGGGACAGTCATGCGTACGGGACCTGCCATGTCGTCCTTCAAACGAGCCAAGGCCTGACGCGCTCGCTCGACCTGAATCACCAGCGCCTGAGCTTGCGGCAACAGTGCCGCCCCCGCCGCCGTCAGACTCAAACGCCGGGTAGTGCGTTGCAGCAATACCACCGAAAATCTCGTCTCCAACTGGCTGATGCGCTTGGACAACTGCCCCTTGCTGCAACCCAGCTGCTGCGCTGCCAAGGTAAAACTGCCAGCCTCGATCAACACGGCGAACGCCGCCAGATCATCCATTTCGCTCATGGATTGTTTCCATTTGAAAACCAAAGGTTGCCTATTAGCGCGCTTATCAATGGAAAAAACCACTCTAGACTGAAACCTCGACTCCCCACTTGAGGACAGCACGATGAAAATTCTTTTGATTGGCGCCAATGGCACTATTGGTTCGGCCGTTGACCGCGAACTGGCGCCGCGCCATGAAATCGTCCGTATCGGTCGTAAAAGCGGCGATTTCCACGTTGATATCAGCGACAGCGCTTCGATCCGCAGCTTGTTCGAACAGACCGGAAAATTCGATGCGCTGATCTGCGCCGCCGGTAACGTCAACTTCGTCCCCTTGGCCGATATGACCGAGAAGGATTTTGCCTTGGGCCTGCAAGACAAGCTGATGGGCCAAGTCAACCTGCTGCTGATCGGCCGCGAGTTCGCCAATGACGGTGCGTCCTTCACCTTCACCACTGGCATCCTCAGCCACGATCCGATTCGCACCGGCAGCTCTGCCGCGCTGGTCAATGGTGCCCTCGACAGCTTCGTCCGCGCCGCCGCTATCGAATTGCCACGTGGCCTTCGCGTCAACTCGGTGAGCCCGAACGTACTGGTCGAAGCCATGGGCAGCTATGCGCCGTACTTCCGAGGGTTCAAACCGGTTCCGGGCGCCGACGTGGCGCTGGCCTACGCAAAAAGCGTGGAAGGCTTGCAGACGGGACAGACTTATCACGTTGGCTGATGCCTTGAGCATCAGGCGCGCGGGAGTCGGGTCAATCGATCAACGTGGGCAAAAGGTCGCGGGCAATCGCCCGTGGCACCCCAATACGGAACTGCCCACCCACTTCCGATTGCACGGTCGCCGTGCTAATCCGCCGGCCATTGATCAGCACGGTCAATGACTGCTTCATCGACTCACGAGTGATCTTGCACATTCGCTCGGCCGCTTGAGGAGTGAGTGTGACGTTCAACTCCACCTCATCGGGGTTGGAACGGTCGATATCCTTTAGCAGCAACTCCATCCTGGCGAAATCCGAGACCGACGAAAAATTGATCTCGGCAGCCTGAGCAGGTATCGCGCCCATCATGACCAGTGAAAACACAACCCATTTCCAGCCCATTGGCATTTTCTGTCCCTCACAGTTTCTAAAAAGCTTCCGAAGCTTAGTTTCTGCATCACGCTGAAGCTCATCTGTTACTTCTCAGAATGTTGCTGAAAAATCTTTACCCGTCACGGTCCTGGTCAACACCGGTCTTGTGATGCTCCGCGAGCCTGCGTAACGTGACGGCACTTGTCAGGAGACCACTCGATGCGTGCTGCCCGTTCCATAGCGATTTTTGCCCTGCTGCCGCTGTTCGCCGGTTGCCAGATGTTTGCCAGTCAACCGGAAACCGCCTCCAAAGCAGGGCTGACCCGCATGCAGGGCGAACTCAGCGCCGCCGGTGGAAAATTGCTGTTCCAGCCGTGCCAGGACACGCGTCGCTATGTGGTGAATGACACTGGCGGCACTAGTGTCTTACAGGAAACAGCGGATCTGTCCGACCAGCCCGGCAAGATTTTCGCCGACCTGCGAGGCAAGTTAACCAGCGCCACTGCCGGCACCGAAGACCAGGTTGATTTGCAGCAACTCTATCGCCTCGAACGTTCGAACACCGCCTGCGATGACCCGGAGTTCAAGCGCATGATCCTGCGTGCCAGTGGCCACAAGCCTGAATGGAGCCTTAAGGCCAGCGGCAAGGGCATGGTCCTGGAGCGCGAAGGCCAGCCCGCTCTGGCGGTGCCTTATCTGGAAGAACAATTGGGTGAAGGGCGCTTCAACCTCGCCACCGAAGCCAATGGCCAGCACGTCGAACTCTGGGCGGCGCCCCAGCGTTGCGTCGACAACGTCAGCGGCAGCGTGCAGCACATGAGTGCCGAGCTGCGGATCAATGGTCAGGTACAGCGCGGTTGCGCGTACTTCGGTGGCTCGCGCGACGACTGATTCGACGAGCTGCTGTTTTACTCTCACGAAAAATGGGCGTTGGGGCTTATAATCGCCGGTTTGTGTAAAGCTGCCGGCGCATGCCCCTGCGCCGCATACCGGATCCTGTCATGTTACGAATCACCGAACTCAAGCTGCCCATCGACCATCCCGAAGAAGACCTGCGGCCTGCCATCGTGCAGCGCCTGGGCATCGCCAGTGATGACTTGCTCGATTTCACCTTATTCAAGCGCAGTTACGATGCGCGCAAGAAGTCTTCCGAACTGTGCTTCATCTACACCATCGACCTTAACGTGCGCGATGAGGCAAGTTTGCTGCACAAATTCGCCGATGACCGTAACGTCAATCCGGCTCCGGATGTCAGCTACAAAGTCGTCGGCCAGGCCCCGCAGGTCCTGAGTGAGCGGCCGATTGTGGTCGGATTCGGCCCGTGCGGGATTTTCGCCGGGCTGTTGCTGGCGCAGATGGGCTTCAAGCCGATCATCCTCGAGCGCGGCACCGAAGTCCGCCAGCGCACCAAAGACACCTGGGGCCTGTGGCGCAAAAACGTGCTCAACCCCGAATCCAACGTGCAATTCGGTGAGGGTGGCGCCGGCACCTTCTCCGACGGCAAGCTTTACAGCCAGATCAAGGATCCGAAACACCACGGCCGCAAAGTTCTGCACGAGTTCGTCAAGGCCGGCGCGCCGGAAGAAATCCTTTACGTCAGCAAACCACATATCGGGACGTTCCGACTGACCGGCGTGGTCGAAAACATGCGCCATCAAATCGAAGCCATGGGCGGCGAAATTCGGTTTCAGCAGCGGGTTACTGATGTGCTGATCGAAGATGGCCAGTTGAATGGCGTCGAGCTCGCCAGCGGTGAACAGATCCGTTCAAAGCATGTGATCCTCGCCCTCGGCCACAGCGCCCGAGATACTTTCCGCATGCTTCACGGCCGCGGTGTGTACATGGAAGCCAAGCCGTTCTCGGTGGGTTTCCGCATTGAACACCCGCAATCGCTGATCGACAGCGCGCGCCTGGGCAAATACGCCGGTCACCCGAAACTCGGCGCAGCCGACTACAAACTGGTACACCACGCCAGCAACGGTCGTTCGGTCTACAGCTTCTGCATGTGCCCAGGCGGTACCGTGGTAGCAGCAACCTCCGAGCCGAACCGGGTGGTCACCAACGGCATGAGCCAGTACTCGCGCAACGAGCGCAATGCCAACTCCGGGATCGTGGTCGGCATCACCCCTGAAGTGGATTACCCGGGCGGCCCGCTGGCCGGCATCGAGTTGCAGGAGCGTCTGGAGTCCCACGCGTTCATCCTCGGTGGCAGCAACTACGAAGCTCCGGCACAACTGGTCGGCGACTTCATCGCAGGCAAACCGTCCACCGCATTGGGTAGTGTCGAACCGTCCTACAAGCCAGGCGTGGCACTGGGCGATCTGGCGCTGGCCTTGCCGGACTACGCCATCGAAGCCATCCGCGAAGCCTTGTCGGCGTTCGAGAAGCAGATCAAGGGTTACTCCCTGCACGACGCCGTGCTGACCGGGATCGAAACCCGCACCTCATCACCGCTGCGGATTACCCGTAACGAGTCGATGCAGAGCCTGAATGTCAAAGGCCTGTTCCCGGCCGGCGAAGGTGCAGGCTACGCCGGTGGGATTCTGTCGGCGGGTGTTGACGGGATCCGCATCGCCGAAGCGGTGGCGCGGGATATTCTCGGGATTGAGGCCTAAGCGTTATTCCTGTGGGAGCGGGCTTGCCCGCGAAGAACGAATACGCGGTTTGTCTGTTAGACCGCAGCGTCTGCTTCGCGGGCAAGCCACGCTCCCACATTGGATTTGCGTCGCTTGCACGATTTCAGATCCCCGCGCGCAACACGCTGGCCGGTAACGCTTCACCGCGCTCGGCACTCGCTGCGACCGCGTCGATCAAGCCACTCAACTCGTACCCTTGGGCTTTCAGCCAATCCTGATCGTAGTAGGTGGTCGCATAGCGTTCGCCGCTATCACACAGAATCGCCACGATCGACCCCGACTCCCCCGCCGCAACCATTTGTTGCGCCGCCATCAAAGCGCCAATCAGGTTGGTGCCGCTGGAACCGCCGACATGTCGCCCCAGACGTTGTGCCAGATAGTGCATGGCCGCCAGGGACAAGGCGTCCGGTACTTTAACCATCGCATCGATGACCTTGGGCAGGAACGATGCCTCGACCCGTGGTCGACCGATGCCTTCGATCCGCGAACCGCAGTCCAGACGCAGGCTGGCATCGCCAGTCTGGTAGTAATCGAAGAACACCGAACGCTCAGCATCGGCACACAACACGCGCGTGCAATGCTGGCGATAACGTACATAACGTCCCAGCGTCGCCGTCGTACCGCCTGTGCCGGGGCTTGAAATCAGCCAGCTTGGCTCCGGGTAACGCTCGAAACGCAATTGATGGAAGATCGACTCGGCAATGTTGTTGTTCGCTCGCCAGTCAGTGGCGCGCTCGGCGTAGGTGAACTGATCGATGAAGTGGCCGCCGCTCTCACTGGCCAGGCGTTCGGACTCTGAGTAAATCTGCGTTGGATCCTGCACCAGATGGCTTTTCCCCCCGTAGAAGGCGATTTGCGCGATCTTTTCCTGAGAGGTGGTGGCAGGCATCACGGCAATGAACGGCAGGCCCAGCATACGCGCGAAATACGCCTCGGAAATCGCCGTCGAACCACTGGATGCCTCGATCACCGGAGCGCCTGGCTTGAGCCAGCCGTTACATAACGCATAGAGAAACAGCGATCGCGCCAGACGATGTTTCAGGCTGCCTGTGGGGTGACTGGACTCATCCTTGAAGTACAACTCGACGCCCGGCAGTCCCGGAAGCGGCAAGGGGATCAAGTGTGTATCGGCACTGCGTTGAAAGTCTGCTTCGATGATCCGGATGGCTTCGCGGGCCCACTGTCGGTTGTCGCTCATGGTCTTTTCTCGTTGGATCTTGCGCCGTACTTGGCGCAAGAAGATGTAATGCACCCAGCTTAGGTGATTCGAGCGCAGGGAAAACCTGACGGCGATAACAGGTAACAGTTCGGGCCCCTGCTGCGGTCCGGCCGGCAATCTTAGGAAATTTCCTACAGACCGCACAGATACAGTCGTGACTCAATTAGATACACAACTGCTAGGCTCCAGACCAACAAAGCACTTGCTCAGCATATATAACAAAAAAGAATATAACTTTTGTTTTAACAACTAACCGTACGGGTTAGGGTGTCCCACCTTTTGAACATTTGATGGAGAGCGACCTTGCCTCTGCGTAGCACGTTCACGCGTTTCTTTCAGTTGGAAGCTGCCAGCGGTCTGTTATTGATCGCTGCTGCAGCTCTAGCCCTGATCATCAACAACTCACCGCTGTCCTGGCTGTACAACGGCCTGCTGGACACACCCGTGGTCGCCCAGATCGGCGCCTTGAAGATCGCCAAGCCTCTGCTGCTGTGGATCAACGACGGCCTGATGGCGATGTTTTTCCTGCTGATTGGCCTCGAAGTCAAACGCGAAGTCCTCGAAGGTCATTTGTCGAAGCCCTCGCAGATCGTCCTGCCCGGTGCTGCGGCTATCGGCGGTATGGTTGTGCCGGCGCTGTTCTACTGGTTTCTCAACAAGGACAACCCGGCGGCGCTAGGGGGCTGGGCCATTCCGATGGCCACCGACATCGCCTTCGCCCTGGGTGTACTGGCCCTGCTGGGCAAACGCGTGCCGGTCTCGCTGAAACTGTTCCTGATGACCCTGGCGATCATCGACGACCTCGGGGCGATTATCGTCATCGCGATCTTTTATTCGGGTGCGCTGTCCACATTGTCGCTGATCCTGGCCGCGGCTTGCCTGGTGGCGCTGGTGGCGATGAACCGGCTGGGCGTGGTGAAACTCGGACCTTACATGATCATTGGCCTGATCCTCTGGGTCTGTGTGCTCAAGAGCGGTGTCCACGCGACCCTGGCGGGTGTGACCTTGGCGTTCTGTATTCCACTGCGCACCAAAAACGCCGAACCTTCGCCACTGCTGAGCCTGGAACACGCGCTACACCCATGGGTCGCCTTCGGCATTCTGCCGCTGTTCGCCTTCGCCAACGCTGGGGTATCACTGGCCGGTGTCAATCTCGAAAGCTTCACCCATCATGTGCCGATGGGCATCGCTGCTGGCCTGCTGTTGGGCAAGACTATTGGTGTCTTCGGCCTGACCTGGCTAGCGGTCAAGATCGGCATTGCGGCACTGCCGGCAGGTGCGAACTGGGGCCAAGTGCTCGGCGTGGCGATTCTCTGCGGGATAGGCTTCACCATGAGCCTGTTCGTCGGCTCTCTGGCATTTGTTCCGGGCAGTAGCGATTACGCCGGGATGGACCGTATGGGTATTCTCACCGGCTCCATACTCGCAGCGCTGATCGGTTACGCCGTGACGGCGACGGCCAGCCGCAAGAACCCATTACTTCAATCGTAAGCATTGACGGCTTCAAAGGCTGAAAACACAAAACCCCGACCAGTTACCTGGCTGGGGTTTTGTTTTAAGCGGGTAGTGTTTAGTGCGAAACGCGGCTGGTACCGCCAACCGTCGCAATACGAACGCGCTCGCCGACACGGAAAACTTCGTTTTCCTGAACCTGCTGCACATAGGCACGCATGCTGCCGTCGTCTTCGCGAACAGTGATTTCCACACCTTGAGTACGGGTCAGGCCTTCTTCAGTGGCCGAGCCCAGCAAACCACCGGCTACCGCACCGATCACCGCGGCAACAATGCTGCCTTTACCGCCACCGACGGCACTACCACCAACACCACCAACGACCGCACCGGCGGCACCGCCGATTGGGGTCTTGGTGCCTTCAATTTTCACCGGACGCAAGGCTTCGATAGTACCCATACGAATCGTCTGTACACGACGCGCTTCGTCACGGGAGTAAGAGTCACCGGTCAGGCTGGATTGGCAGCCACCAAGCAACATCGCCATCGTGGTGAAAGAAGCAACCAGCAAAACAGACTTACGCATAGCATCAACTCCAAAGGACAGGTGTTCATTAAACTCCGCAGCTTGATGCGTGTCACGGCATCGCCCGGATAAAATTGTTTTCATTCAGTCGCAGTACAGCCGCGTCTGAGCCCCATCACACAGTAGCGCCAATTATCAAACCATGCGCCGCTGGCTAAAGGATTTCCATGGACTACTTCATTATTGTCGTCACCACCGTCGCCGGGTTGTACTTCCACTGGTGGCTGTATGTGCGGATCAAACGCTGGATGGATCGCGACCTGGCGTTGGCTTTGGCGAACGGAGACGAGCAGAAAAAGGCCTTCATGCTGCAACAGCTGGCCTGTGCCCAGGAGCAGAAAATCAAACGCAGGGATCTGCCGCGTTGGCTCGAAGCCGCCGCGGCCACCTATCCCGATCGGTGAATTGTTTAAGGCGCCAGGCGTTCGCGTGCCCAGTCGCTGCCTTGCAAACGATAGTTGAGCCGATCATGCAGACGACTCGGACGACCTTGCCAGAACTCGATACGCTCCGGCAACAAGCGATAACCGCCCCAATGCTCCGGGCAGTGGGGTTGAGTGTCGCTGAAGCGCTGTTCTGTGGTCTTGAGCAACCCTTCCAGCTCCTCGCGACCGGCAATCACCCGGCTCTGCGGCGAAGCCCAGGCACCGAGACGGCTGCCCAGTGGACGCACCTGGTAATACGCATCGGATTCCTGCGGTGTGACCTTCACCACCTGCCCTTCGATGCGTACCTGGCGTTCAAGAGTCGGCCAGAAGAACGTCATGGCGGCGAACGGACACGCCGCCAATTGCTGCCCTTTGGCACTTTCGTAGTTGGTGAAGAAGGTAAAGCCCTGCTCATCGAGGCCCTTGAGCAGGAGAATACGGCAATGCGGGCGACCGTCCTGATCGACGGTGGCCAGGGTCATCGCATTCGCTTCGACCGGTGGCTGTTCGGTTTTCACCGCCTCGGCAAACCACTGGTGGAACAGCGCGAAAGGCTCAGCCGGAGCCTGGGCTTCGGTCAGACCATCGCGCGCGTAGTCGCGGCGCATATCAGCCAGACTTTGGGTCATGGCGCTTTCCTTCTGCGTGAGTAATCAGTTCTTGGCTGGATCGACCGCTTCGGCTTTCTTCGCTGGAGCTGCGTCTTTGGCCGGAGCTGGCTTTTTCGCCGGGGTCTTGGCGGCGGATTTCTTGGCCGGTGTTTTAGCTGCGGCTTTCTTGGTCGAGGCCTTTTTAGCTGGAGCGCCTTTCTTCGCAGGAGTAGCAGCCACTACAGGTTTGACCTCTGGCTTGACGTCTTGGGCGACGACTTTCCTCATCGGTACTGGCGCAAGCGCTGGCATATTGTACTTGGTCAGCAGGGCAACCATGGTGTCTCTCGGCGTCAGCAGGATTTCCACCCGGCGGTTCAACGCACGCCCCTCAACGCTGTCGTTGGCCGCACGCGGCGCCACCGAGCCCATGCCACGCAGCATCAGGCGATCACGCTCCAGGCCGCTGAGACGGAAGATCGAAGCAACCGACTGCGCACGCTCCTGGCTCGTTTTCACGTTCTCTGTCTCAACACCCGAGCTATCGCCATGGCCGAGTATCAGTACAGCGGTTTTTGGGTCTGCTTCAAGAATTTTTGCCACCCGAGTGAATGGCCCCAGTGTTACGGGGAGCAACATGGTCGGGCGCTTAGGGTTGAACGAACTGTCGACCGGTGCCGTCACCACCAGCACGTTTTCGCGGCGCTCGAGTTGCAGATTGCTGTCCTGGATCGCTACACGCAGGCGTGGCTCATAGCTATCCAGCCAGGCTTGAGTGATTTTCGGGTCGGGCATCGGCACAGCCGTCGCCTTCGATGTGTCCTGATCCTTGCCACCGAACGGCCACCACCAATGGGTGCCGGTATCAGCTTTAGCGACCGTCGCGGGTGCGTCGGCTTTAGCTACAGGGGCCGGGGTTGCTGGCTTGGTTGGCGTCGGGGCCGACTCTTTACTGGCGACCTTGTCGGAAGAACCGAACTGCCACCAGTGGCCGCCTTCAGCATCATTCTGCGGAGTTTGTGCACAACCAGTGATTGCGAAGCAAAGCGCCAGAGCGAGAGTTTTATTCGATGACATTGGATAATCCACAAAAATGAGATGAAGAAAATCGGGCGCTAGGCCCTAAACCGATGTTTTGAAAGCAAAAAAGCCGCCGGGTTCCGCCCAGGGATTTTTCTGCGGTATTTGCGAATCCTTGTCGATCAGCTGCCCTTTACAGGCATCCGGCCAACACTCGCGCCAGCTTTTGTGCCCGTGGGTCCATCAGGACGTACGGGCCCAGTGTGTTTGTCACAAAGCCGAAGGCCACATCGTGCGCAGGATCTGCAAAACCGGTGGAGCCACCAGCACCCGGATGGCCGAACGCCCGTGGGCCGAGGCCGTAGGTCGCATTGGGTACATCCGGTTGATCGAGCATGCAGCCCAGACCGAAGCGGGTCTGGGTCAATAAAGTCTTGTCCGGCCCAATGCTGTGCTCACGGGTCAATTCTTCGAGCATTTCGGCTTCCAGCAGGCTGCCATCGAGCAAGCCGCTGTAAAACCCCGCCAGGCTGCGGGCATTGCCATGGCCATTGGCCGCGGGTTGCTGCATACGCCGCCATTCCGGCTTGTTGGTGCTGGTCATGATCGACGGCGGGTTGGTGAAGGCCCGGGTGGTCATGGCCGCCGGCTCACGCATAGTCACTTGCAGCAAGCGCTGGGCCGCAGCGTCGCCGACATTGCCTTTGCCGCGAGCGATATGCGCAACGCGATGGAACTCTTCATCTGCCAGGCCAACGTGAAAATCCAGCCCTAACGGCCGCGCAACCCGCGCCACGATGGACTCTCCAGGACCCCGTCCGTCGGCGCGGCGCAACAGTTCACCCACCAACCAGCCGTAGGTGATCGCTGCGTACCCGTGACCTTCGCCGGGCGTCCACCAAGGCGCTTCTGCGGCCAGGGCATCGACCATGGTTTGCCAGTCGTAAAGGGCTTCCGGCGCCAGCAACTCGCGCAACGCTGGCAAACCGGCCTGATGGCAGAGCAGCTGCCGCAGAGTGATCGACTCTTTGCCGGCGGCGCCGAACTCAGGCCAGTACTTGGCGACCGGCGCATCCAGTTGCAACTTGCCTTCGGCCACCAGTTGCAACGCAGTGACGGCGGTAAAAGTCTTGGTGCAGGAAAACAGGTTGGCAATGGTGTCGCTGTGCCAAGCCTCAGTGCCGTCTTTATCTGCCGTTCCTGCCCAGAGATCGACCACTGTTTCCCCGCCGATCTGGATACACAGCGCTGCGCCACGTTCCTGAGGATCATCGAAGAGTGCAGCAAACGCTTCGCGCACCGCTTCGAACTTAAGCTCGTAATGACCCTGAATCTGCACCCGCAACTCCCTCAAACGATCGTTTTACAAAGTGACACACATTGTTCCAGCCCTTGAGGTATTTGGGAACCTGCTTGAGCTGGGCGGTCGCCCCTATGCGGGCCGGATCCGAAATTTGCAGCGCCGGTCAGGACGCCTTCGCGGGCAAGCCACGCTCCCACAAGGAGTACGCACTCCTCTGTGGGAGCATGGCTTGCCCGCGAAGAACGATGACACGGTGGTCAGACAGTCTCGGGAATCACTGGCCATTCCCGGAATGCCCACCGGCATGCCCGCCCTGCCCCACGCCCTTGCCTTGGCTGCTTTTCCTGCTGCCTACGCCTTCGTGGGATGCCGCTTTAGCAGCATCGGCTTTGGCCTTCTCGGCCTCTTTGCCCAGTTGATCGACCGTCTGCACGTTGCTTTTGCGCACACTGTCGACAAAGCCCTGGAACGGCACGTCGGTAATTCCTATCAGGCCGAAGTGGCCGTTTTCGCCATCCTGCAGACGACCGGTCACCGGTTGATCGAGGTACTGGAACCAGTGCACACCGACAATCGATGGTTCGGCCACTGCCTGTTTGAGGAAATGGGCATAGGCCGGACCGCGGTCCTCTTCCTTCGAAAGCTCAGTCACGCCGCCCCAGAATGGACCACGATCCCGCGAGCCGAAGTTGAACTCGGTGATCAGCACGGGTTTGTCCAGATCGCGCAACCTGGCGAAGTCATATCCGTCCTGCGGCTGCAGGGTGTACATGTTGAAGCTCAACACGTCGCAATACTGCGCACAGGATTCGACCGCTTCAGGTGTGCTGATGGCAAACCGGCCGCCCAGCAACAGGTGATTCGGCGCATGCCATTTCAGCGAGTCGGAGATGGTCTTGAAATAGGTGTCAGCGAAGACCTTCTGGAAGTATTTGAAGTCAGCTTCGATTTCCGGGTGTTCAGGGCTTGGCAGGGGCGGCTCAAAACCCGGGTCTTCCATGAGTTCCCAGGCCGGCAGATCAATGCCCCAAGCCTTCGACAAACCGGCCTGGTTGCGGTACTTGTCGCGCAACTGCTTGAGGAACGCGCGTTTGGCCGGGACGTCGGTGCTCATGCGCAAAGTGCCGTATGCCAGCGCATAACGAGATTTCGGATCGTCACCAGGACCGGCCCAGGCCAGTTCGTTATCGGCAAAATAACCAATCAGCCACGGGTCATCCCGGTGATCACGGGCAGCGATGGCCACGGCGCGTTCGGTGGCCATGGCGAAACGTGGGTCGAACGGGTCGGGCATGCCGCCCCACCAATCGGTACCGGTACTGATGCTGGCGTAGTCGCCAACAATCGACAGCGGCAAGGTGTATGGCACACGATCAGTGAGACCCAAGGTCGGGGCGCTCCAGTTGCCGATGGTGTTGAACCCCCAGGCCTGCAAGCGATCAAGGGTGTGGCTGACCCAGCGTTTTTCATCAAAGGCTCCGGGCGCGCAAGGCACGGCGGCCGGTTTCTCTGCGCTTTTCTCGGCGGTGTTTTCTACGGCGTCCGCTTTGGCGGCGGCTGCGACGCCCGCCTTGGTTTCGCTGGCAGCAACACAAGGTTGACCGTAAGTGCGCTGGAGATTGGCACCATAGAAGTCATACCAGCGGCCGGCATTGAAACCACGGCCCTTGTCGGCACCGTTACCACCCCGGTTATCGCCCTCACCGTAGTAGCTGGCCAATGGCTCATCGGCCTTGGGCAGCTCGCCAAACATCCATTCACGTCCGGCGACATAGGTCCGGTTGGTGTCGGCGGTGACTGTGTTGACCCCCAGGGAATAGAACGGATGACCTTCCGGGGTCACCAGATACCAGCGTCCGTCGCGCTTTTCGGTGCGGAAAAAGCCGCTGGCGTTGAAGTCCGGGCCTTTGTTCCAGCCACCAAACTTGTCCAGGGACGAACGCTCGCGCTCGGCGAGCCAGGTTTTCAGCTGCTGTTGCTCTTTGCCGGCAGCGGCTTTCAACTGCTCATCGCTGCTGACCTTTTCTGGCCATTTCGCCCGAGTGGACTGACCGTAGGCATCGACCAGCGAACTATAGGCAGCCTTCACCACGGCATCACCGTCCTGCACACCGAAGCGCTCGAGCATGATGCTTTGCGCCACTTTCGGCTTGTCCATCGACAGTGTGACCGACACCACCTGGCTGCGATCCAGCTCGCCTTCGCTACTGGCGAGCAAGACCCGCAGGCCATCGACTGTCATCGGCATGGGTGGCCCGGCTTTCATACCCTGGCTCAGCGGCGAGCTGGCCTGCAAGGGCACCAACAGGGTTTGCGCAGGGCCGGCCGGCAGGTCAATGCGACTGATCAGGGTCTTGCCGTCATTGCTCTGGATTTTTACATAGAGGGTCAGCGCCCAGCTCATGGCGCTCTGGATCCGCAAGCTCATGGCGCCAGACTGCGACCAGTCCCAGGCACCGGTTTGCGGTGTCAGGCGCAGGCTCGGCTGGTTCGCCGGGTTGAAAGTTACCCGGCGCAGCACTTCGCCCTCAGCCGTTTGCTCCGCATTGGATTGCGGCAGGCTGGCATCTTCAGTCGCCACCTGAACCACATCGGCGGGGCGGACAAAGTTGAACAGCGTCTGTTGTCCGGCAGGCGCAGCCAGCAGCGGCGCAGCGAACAGCAGAGCAAAAACAGCGGGCAGCGAGCGGCGAATCATAGGAACGAGGTTCTCCCTAACGACCAGTGAACGGTCTGTGTGGAATTTGGCGACATGAGATAGACAACGCGGTGGGCGTATTTGCCCACCGGGTCTCAAGAAATTTCCCGGCGGAACGGCGGCAGCGCATTGAGAATGGCTTTACCGTAGCGTTGCGTGACCAGACGTCGGTCGAGCAAGGTGATGGTGCCGCGATCCTCTTCGGTGCGCAGCAGCCTGCCGCAGGCCTGGACCAGCTTCAGCGAGGCGTCCGGGACGGAAATTTCCATGAACGGATTGCCGCCGCGTGCTTCGATCCATTCGGCCAGCGCCGCTTCGACCGGGTCATCCGGCACCGAGAACGGGATCTTGGCGATCACCACGTGCTCGCAATAGGCGCCGGGCAAATCCACGCCCTCGGCGAAGCTCGCCAGGCCGAACAGCACGCTGGAGTCACCGCCATCAACCCGCGCCTTGTGCTTGTTCAGGGTTTCCTGTTTCGACAGATTGCCTTGAATGAATACTTGTTTACGCCAGTCGCGATCCAGGCCGTCGAATACGTCCTGCATCTGCTTACGCGACGAGAACAGCACCAGCGTGCCGCGCGAGCCTTCGACCAGTGCTGGCAGGTCGCGGATGATCGCCGCCGTGTGTGCGGGAGCATCCCGAGGGTCGGCGCGCAGGTCCGGGACCCGCAGCACACCGGCATCCGCGTGATGGAAGGGGCTTGGCACCACCGCCGTCACGGCTTTTTTCGGCAGACCGGCGCGCATGCGGAAACGATCGAAAGTACCCAACGCGGTCAAGGTGGCCGAGGTCACCAGCGCGCCATAGGCGACGTTCCACAGGTTACGCCGGAGCATTTCTGCCGCAAGGATAGGGCTGGCGTTGACCTCAATGTCGAACAACGAACCGCTTTCGGCCAGAGTCAACCAACGGGCCATCGGCGGGTTGTCTTCCGGATCTTCGGCAGTAAATGCGGTCCACAGCTCCCAATTGCCTTGGGATCGGGACAGCAAACTACCGAACAACGGGTACCACTCTTCGGCCTGATTGCTGGCGATGCCAATGTTGACCTCGCCATCCATACCTTCCTTGAGCAGCTCGGTGAGACGGGTGAAGACATCGGTCAGGCGCGAAAAGCCTTTCTTCAGCTCGATACCCATTTCACGCATGTGCTCGGGGATCACTCCGCCGACGAAACGATGGCGCGGCCGTTCGCGACCTTCCACGTCTTCGCCGGGCTTGAAGTCGGCGACCTGCTCGCAGGCCGTGAACATGAACTGTTGTTGAGTCTTGATCTCGCGCGCCAGCTCCGGAACCTGCTCGATCAGCTTGCCCAGGTCACCGGGCAGCGGATGCTGGGCCAGCAGTTTGGCGAGGTTCTTGGCAGTTTGTTCCAGCCAGTCGGCGGTAGAGCGCAGGCGGGTGTAATGAGCAAAGTGACCGATGGCCTTGTCTGGCAGGTGGTGACCTTCGTCGAACACGTAAAGCGTGTCACGTGGGTCCGGCAATACCGCACCTCCGCCCAACGCCAGGTCGGCCAGCACCATGTCGTGGTTGGTAACAATAACGTCGACCTTGCCCATGCCTTCGCGGGCCTTGTAAAAGGCGCACTGGCCAAAGTTCGGGCAATGACGGTTGGTGCACTGGCTGTGATCAGTGGTCAGCCGCGCCCAGTCCTGGTCTTCCAGGGCAGTGGACCAACTGTCACGGTCGCCGTCCCACTTATTACCCGCAAGCTTTTCGATCATGCTGGTAAAGAGCTTCTGGCTGGCCTCATCGACCTCGATCTTGAAGCCTTCTTCTTCGAAAAGTTGCGCCGTGGCAGTTTGCGCGTGGCCTTCTTGCAGCAACATATCCAACTTGGACAGGCACATGTAACGGCCCCGCCCCTTGGCCAGCGCGAAGGTGAAGTTCAGCCCGCTGTTGCGCATCAGGTCCGGCAAATCCTTGTAGACGATCTGCTCTTGCAACGCGACGGTCGCCGTGGCGATCACCAGGCGTTTGCCAGCGGCTTTGGCAGTGGGAATCGCCGCCAGGCTGTAGGCCACGGTTTTTCCGGTACCGGTGCCGGCCTCGACCGCCACTACTGCGGGGTCGCCACTGCGCCGGCCTTCGTCATCGGTAGCGATGTCGCCAAGGACTTTGGCCACTTCGGCGATCATCAAACGCTGGCCGTAACGCGGCTTGAGGCTCTTGGCTTCGAGAAAACGCGAGTAAGCGCCCTGGATCTGGGATTTGAGTTCGTTGCTGATCATGGTCTTCGGGCGCGAAAAAACGCTGGATAAATTTTCAGTGGTTCGAATCGGCCGCTATCATAACCCGCTAATTCATCCCGCGCAGAACGGAGTACCCGAATGACACCCTTCGCCCTTGTTTACACCCTGCATGTACTGGCGGCCCTGGTCTGGGTCGGCGGCATGTTTTTCGCCTGGATGGTCCTGCGCCCCGCCGCAATGACGGCACTTGAAGGTCCGGCGCGATTGAAGTTGTGGGTAGAAGTGTTTCAACGTTTTTTTGTGTGGGTCTGGGTCGCTGTAGTGCTTTTGCCGATCAGCGGTGTTGGCCTGATCCAGTTGCGCTTCAACGGCTTTGAAACCGCACCGCGTTATGTGCAGGTGATGATGGGGCTGTACCTGGTGATGACGGCGCTGTTTATCCGCATTCAGGCATTGCAACTGCCGGAACTGCGCAAAGCGGTGTTGGCCGAGGATTGGCCGATGGGTGCTGCGACTCTGGGGAGGATTCGGCGTTTGGTGGGGATTAATCTGCTGCTGGGCTTGTTGTTGGTGGCCGTGGCGTCGGCAAGGCCGATGTTTTGATTTAGATCTTAAAAGCTTCGCGGGCAAGCCCGCTCCCACAAGGGTCGCGCATATCCTGTGGGAGCGGGCTTGCCCGCGAAGACGGCGTGTCAGACGCCAGACACTTCGGAAACTGCTTACAACCGCTGCACCGTCACTGAGCCGGCATTACCGGCAGGTCCTGACTGGCCTTCAACGCCAGGACGCCCGCTCTTGCCGCCATCGGCGCGGTAAACGAAGCAGCCTTTGGACTTGCCGCCCGCGCCTGGCTTACCAGCGGCGCCAGCCAATCCGCCTACACCACCATCGACCCAGACCTTGATCTGCGCGCCCGGATAGTCTCGCGGCAATTGCACTCGTACGTGCGCACCGGACGCACCGGGATTGCCATCACCGCCGTTATCGCCATCGGCACCGCGACCGGCCTGGCCCCAGGCACAACCCGGCGCCTGACCATTAGCGCCATCCAGGCCAACATAACCCGGCGCACCGGCACCGCCGCGGGCATCCACCGACAATTCTTGCGCACTCAGCGAGTTGATCCGCAGGTTGAGGTCACGCCCAGGCTTGGCAGCCTTGAGGTAAGTGCCCGGCGCTCCGCGGGAGGTAATCTGGCTACCGCTGCCCAATTGGGCGTGGTTGATTTTCAATTGCAGGCTTTGCTCGCCGGGTACGATGGCAATCCGTGCCTCGTGTCCCAGATGCAGTTCTCCGACAGTCACTTCGGTCACGTTGGAGGGAATCAGCAGCGTGCCGTAATCGGCGACGTCCAATCGCTCCAGCTGCAGGGCACTGGTGGTGTTTGGCAAGCGCATCAAGGAATTGGTTTCGACCATCACCACTTGGGCATAGGCCAAAGGGCTGCACAAAGCGGCCAGCAGAAAGAGATTACGCATGGTTGGGCTCCGGGACGGTTTGCAGATGAAAAATGCCGAACAGCAGAATCTGTAAGCGATCACGCCACCGATGGGCACGTCCTTTCAAACTGCCATTGAACCGCACGACTTCCAGAAGATGCATCAGCAGCAACAGGCTGCCGGCGAGGTTGAGCATTAGATGGACCGGATGGATCAGCGGATTGAGCAAATTGACCGCCACCACTAACCAGAACAGCAAGGTCAAAAACTTCCCCAGCCCCCAAAACACCTTCATACGCTCCCCCGCTGATAATTATTCTTTGCGCGCACAGTACCGACTTCCACGAGATATAAGCCAGAGGGCGATGAAAATTCTTCTTGGGCGCAAGGGGGATCGTCCCGGCAGCAACCGGTAAGGCAATCTCAATTGTGAATGCTCCTGTGCTACCGGCCCATACCGGTCACACAGGAGTAAAGTTTTAATCTCCGCCAGCAATAGGCCATACCCACCTTTGTCCGATATTCACGGCAAATGCCTTCATTTAGCGAAACCCCGCTCTAGGCCCGAGCGTTCGGGCGCGCTAGTCTTTGCAGCTCTGATTGAGGATCTTCGATGACCGCAGGTATTTCTTCGCGCACACCCCAGCAAGCCCTCGCCGCTTTGCTCGACCGTTATGCGCCACAGCGTCTGTTGCTGATTGGTGCCAGCGACTTCCCGGCACTTGAAGCGTTCAAGCAGGCGCACCCGGACACGTGTGTGTCGCAAGCCGCCCCCGGCCCCTTGCCGCCCGAGCTGGCGGCGTGCCGCTTTGATCTGGCGCTGGCGGTCGATTGCCTCGAGCATCTGCCCAAGCGCGATGGCCTGAACCTGCTTGGCGGGATTCGCAACCTCAATGCCAGTCGCATCGCTGTGCTGGCGGATCTTTCAGCCTGTGGCTGGCTGGAAACTGATTTCTTCTCCCTGGCCCTGCAAGCCAGTGAACGCTTCCAGCGCGACGAGCAGGTGCTGACCCTGTTCACCTACGATCTGCTTGAATACAAACAAGTGCCCGACTGGCTGAATGCCCGGTTCTGGGCCAATCCGGAAAACTTCGGCAAGTATTGGTGGTAATACGATGAGTACGTCGATTTGTCCCTGCGGTAGCGGCACTCCGCTGGATGCTTGCTGCGGCCATTACCATGCGGGCCACCCAGCGCCGTGCGCAGAGGCCTTGATGCGCTCGCGCTACAGCGCTTATGTGCTGGGTCTGGTGGACTACCTGGTAGCGACGACCCTGCCCGCGCAGCAGACAAGCCTGGATCGTCAATCGATCAGTGACTGGAGCGCCCAAAGCACTTGGCTGGGCCTGGAAGTGGAAAGCTCCGAGGTGTTTGGCGGCCAACCCGAACACGCCTTCGTCACCTTCACCGCGCGCTGGCATGACAGCACTGGCGAACACAGCCACCGCGAACGCTCGTCGTTCGTGCAGAACAGCGGCCACTGGTACTTCATTGATCCTACCGTGCAGCTCAAGGCCGGACGCAACGACGCCTGCCCCTGTGCCAGCGGGCAGAAATTCAAGAAGTGCTGTTCGAGTTACTTCCTCAGCTGAGTTTCAACATGGATCACGCCACACACTTTGAACACCCGATTGCTAAACTGGGCCCTCAAAGGGAGTAATGGCATGGTCGCTGAGTTTCGAACAATAAGAACAATCAGCTTGTTCATGGCGCTGACGCTTTCTGGCTGTGCGTCCTGGTTTAGCGACGACACGCCGGATCCCCAAGTGCACTTGGTCAAGGTCGAGGTGGTCCGGGCCAAACTGCTGGAGCAGAAACTCGTGCTGCACTTTCGCGTCGACAACCCCAACGACAGCGACCTGACCGTTCGTAGCCTGGAGTACCGCATTCACCTGGGGAACATGCTGCTGACCGAAGGCGAGCACGAGCATTGGTTCACGGTTGGGCCCAACCGCAGCGCCTATTTCAAGGTGCCGATCCGCACCAACCTGTGGTCCAAGGTGCGGGATCTGGTGAAACTGCTGAAAAAACCCGATCAACCTATTCCCTATCGTCTGGAAGGTGAACTGGAAACCGGTTTATTCATCGCACACTACGTGCACCTGGCGCGCAATGGCGTGATAATCCCCGCCGATTTAATTCCGGAGTGACCCCGATGACCCAGCAACCCCATGTCCATGGCCCTGACTGCAACCACGATCATGACCATCAAGACCATCAAGACCACCATGATCACGACCATGACCATGTTCACGGCCCGAACTGCGGCCACGCCCACCAGGAACCGGTGCGCAACGCCCTGAAAGACGTCGGACGCAACGACCCTTGCCCGTGCGGCAGCAGCAAGAAATTCAAGAAGTGCCACGGCGCTTGATGCTCCGGGCGGATATTTTCTTCACTTGTTGAATCGCCATCTCGAGCAAACCCGCTCCCACATTTGCGCCGCTCACACCATCGTGGGCTGACGCAGATTAAATGTGGGAAGGGCCGGGCGACGTTCGCTTGCTCGCGATGCAGGCGACTCGGTGCCACTGACACCTCCCCGCTTCATCCTTTCTTCAGAATCTCGGCCGTCGTCACTACCGTGGCGTACTCGCCGTGCAAGTTACCCAACGACATGGCGTGCACTTCTTCGGCTGAATGCGGTTCACCGAAGAAATCGGCCTTGTCGAAGGTAAAACACGCATCCTCCGCGACCCAGGTTTCAAACCCCAGATTGCCCGCCGTGCGCGCCGTGGACTCGACTGAGTTGTGGGTCGCCACGCCGACGATGATCAGTTGTTCTATCCCCACCTCTCGCAATCCCGCTTCCAACGCCGTCCAGCAAAACGCATCCGGCACCTGCTTCTGGATCAGCTGCTCACCCGGCAATGGCAAAAATCGCTCCTGAAACTCGACACCTGATTGCTGCGGCCAGAACACCGAGTCAGGCGAGCGGGATAAATGCTGCACATGAATCACCGGCCGCGCAGTATGGCGCCAATAGGCCAGCAACTCGGCCATCCGGTCCTCCGCATGTGGGTTGTTGCGCCGCCCGAGCTTGGGGTGATGAATGCCTTTCTGTTGATCGATCAGAATCAGTACCGCGTTTGTCTTGAGCTCCATGCCGACTTTTCTCTTGCTGGGTCATTGAATTTCCTGAACTTCAACATCACCTCTTCCTACAGACAAGCCATCGAAAGCAAACAGGACGACCTGATGCGGAGTTTGCTGTCCATAGACAAAGACACCTCTCACCTGGAGAACTCCATGATCGACCTGTATTACTGGACCACCCCCAACGGCCACAAAATATCCCTGTTCCTGGAAGAAGCCGGCCTGCCATACAACGTACATGCAGTGAATATCAGCCAGAACGATCAGTTCAAACCCGAATTCCTGAAGATCTCCCCGAACAACAAGATCCCGGCCATCGTCGACCAGAAACCGGCTGACGGCAGCGAGCCGCTGGCGCTGTTCGAGTCCGGAGCGATTCTGTTGTACCTGGCGGAAAAAACCGGGAAGTTCCTGCCCAAGGACCTGCGCGGTCGGCAGCAAACCCTGCAATGGCTGTTCTGGCAAATGGGTGGGTTGGGACCGATGGCCGGGCAGAATCATCACTTCAGCCAATTCGCCCCGGAAAAAATCCCTTACGCGATCAAACGCTACATCGACGAAACCACTCGACTGTATGGCGTCCTGGACAAACAACTGGCCGACCACGACTTCATAGCCGGGGCCGAGTACAGCATTGCCGACATGGCGATTTACCCGTGGATCGTCTCGCACAAGTGGCAAAGCCAGAACCTGGAAGACTTCCCCAACGTACAACGCTGGTTCAACCACATCCAGGACCGCTCTGCGACCGTGCGCGCGTATGCCGTTGCCGCACGGATCAACCCGCCTAAATCCTGAGGACCAGTATCGTTCCCACGCGCCCGCGTGGGAACGATCAAAACTCCATGAGCGATGCTGGTTTATCAGACAAATCTTGAAATAAGATCCGCCCCCTTCTTGCGCGGCATCCTCCTGCTCACTAACGTAGCGCCTTTATCAGCACTACCCTCCGCAGGAGCTTTGCCATGGCCTCGCCAGCCTTTACACATTTTCTTCCCCGGTTCGGCGTTGCCGCTGCAGTGACCGGTGTTCTCAGCCTGACCGGTTGTCAGACCTGGAACACTCAAGACACCCTGCCACCCACTTCCGGCGTGCAGCCGCTCAAAGGGCTTGCGCAAAACGTATCGGTACGGCGCAATGCCATGGGTATGCCGCTGATCGAGAGCAATAGTTTCCACGACGCCCTGTTCACCCTGGGTTACGTGCACGCCAGTGATCGCATCACCCAGATGGTCACCATGCGCCTGCTGGCCCAAGGCCGTCTGGCCGAGATGTCCGGCCCTGACGTACTGGAAGCCGACCGTTTCATGCGGGCGGTCAATCTGAAAAAAAGCGCCAGCGAGCTTTATAACGCCGCTTCCCCACGCCTCAAGCGCTTTTTCGAAGTCTATGCGCGCGGTGTCAACGCCTACCTGTTCCGCTACCGCGACAAGCTGCCACCAGACCTGGCCGCCTCTGGCTACAAGCCCGAATACTGGAAACCGGAAGATTCGGCACTGATCTTTTGCCTGCTGAGTTTCAGCCAATCGGCGAACCTGCAGGAAGAAATCTCCTCCTTGGTACTGGCGCAGAAAGTCGGTGCCGAGAAGCTCGCCTGGTTGACTCCGTCCTATCCGGATGAACCGCTGCCCTTCGCCGAAGCCGAAAAGCTCAATGGTCTGAATCTCAACGGACAAATCCCCGGTCTGGCCGACATCACCAAAGTCACCGCTCAACTCTCCGAGCTGAACCTGCTGAGCGTCGCGACTTCGAACAACTGGGCCATTGCGCCACAACGCAGCCGCAGTGGCAAAAGCCTGCTCGCCAGCGACAGCCATCTGCCAATGGCCGTGCCGTCGCTGTGGAATTACGTGCAGCTACGCGCGCCGAAGTACCAGGCCGCTGGCGTGTCAGTCGCCGGGATCCCGACCATCGTCGCTGGTTTCAACGGCAAGGTCGCGTGGAGCATGACCATGGTCATGGGCGACAATCAGGACCTTTTCCTCGAAAAACTCAAACGCCAGGGCAATGCGCTCTACTACGAAGTCGGTGGCAAGTGGCAACCGGCTATCGTTCGTAACGAAACCTACTTCGTCAAAGGTCAGCGGGCGATTCGCGAAGTCGTGTACGAAACCCGCCACGGTCCGCTGCTCAACAGCGCACTAGGCTCGACACTAAGTAGTGGTTATGGCCTGGCATTGCAGATGCCAGAGCTCAAAAACGACAAGAGCCTGGATGCGTTCTTCGACCTGTCCCGTGCGCAGAACGTCGAGAAGGCTTCCGACGCCAGCCGTGAAATTCGCGCCATTGCGCTGAATATGGTGTTCGCCGATGCGAGCAACATCGGCTGGCAAGTTACTGGCCGCTTCCCGAACCGTCGCGAAGGTGAAGGTTTGCTGCCGTCGCCGGGCTGGGAAGGTCGCTACGACTGGGACGGTTACGCCGACCCGATGCTGCATCCCTATGACCAGGATCCGGCCCAAGGCTGGCTCGGCACCGCCAACCAACGGGTCATTCCCCATGGCTATGGCATGCAGTTGTCCAACTCCTGGTATTACCCGGAGCGCGGCGAGCGCATCGCCGAACTGGCCGGTGTCGGCAAGCACGACACTCGCAGCATGATCGCCATGCAGTACGACCAAACCACCACCTTCGCCGCCAAGCTGAAGAAAATGTTCGAGGCACCGGGCATGGCCCAGCCGCTCAAGCAGGCCATCGACGCCCTGCCCGAAGCCGAGCGTAGCAAGGCTCGCGAGGCTTACAGTCGCTTGATGGCGTTCGACGGCAAGCTCAGCCCGACCTCGGCTGACGCAGCGATCTACGAGCTGTTCTTGCAAGAAAGCACCAAGCAGATCTTCCTCGACGAACTGGGTCCGGAATCCAGTCCTGCCTGGAAAGCATTCGTCGCCAACGGCAATTTGTCCTACTCAGCTCAGGCCGACCATCTGCTCGGCCGTGAGGACAGCCCATTCTGGGACGACACCCGGACCCCGCAGAAGGAAGACAAACCGACAATTCTCGCCCGCAGCCTCGCGGCGGCGATGAGTGCCGGTGACAGCCAGATGGGCGCCGATCACAAAGCCTGGCAGTGGGGCAAACTGCACCGCTACGAGTGGAAAAACGCCAACGGCCAAACCGTGCGCGGTCCAATGCCTGCCGGTGGTGATCACACCACACTGAACACCGCTGCGTACCCTTGGGGGCAGGATTTCAATACCACGCTGATCCCGGCCATGCGCTTTATCGTCGACTTCGGCCAGGCGGAACCGATGATGGGCCTCAACAGCACCGGCCAATCTGGAAATCCGGCCAGCCCGCACTACATTGACAGCATCGATCCGTGGCTCAAGGGCCAATACATGAGCTTCCCGATGCAGCCGCAGAACTTCGACAAGGTCTACGGCACGACGCGGTTGACGTTGGTGCCTGGCAAGTAGGCACCGGTGATCATTCCCATGCAGAGCGTGGGGATGATCAAGACCCTGTCTTGGTGCGATATTTTTTTAGTGCCCGTTTTCGGGCACGCCACAGCAACATCTCTTTACGAAAACCACCTTTTAAAACACTTGTTCGGCACTATGGTTCGGAAATTGCTACTTTTAATAGGTCTTACGCTTTCCAGTAACAATAATTCTGCGCCACAAGCGCTCATATTGGTTTTTAGGGATTGAATAATGAAAAAAGCATTGCTGACCCTTTCTGCACTGGCGTTGTGCATGGCTGCAGGCTCTGCGCTGGCCAAGGAATATAAAGAGCTGCGTTTTGGTGTTGACCCTTCCTACGCACCGTTCGAGTCCAAAGCGGCTGACGGCAGTCTGGTGGGCTTCGATATCGACCTGGGCAATGCGATCTGCGCCGAGCTGAAGGTCAAGTGCAAATGGGTCGAAAGCGATTTCGACGGCATGATTCCTGGCCTCAAAGCCAATAAATTCGACGGTGTTATCTCCTCGATGACCGTTACTGAAGCCCGTGAGAAAGTCATCGACTTCTCCAGCGAGCTGTTCTCCGGCCCTACCGCGCTGGTCTACAAGAAAGGCTCCGGCATCTCTGACGTGGCCTCGCTCAAAGGCAAAAAAGTCGGTTACGAGCAAGGCACCATTCAGGAAGCCTATGCCAAAGCCGTATTGGACAAGGCGGGGGTCACCACCCAGGCCTATGCCAACCAGGACCAGGTTTATGCTGACTTGACCTCCGGCCGTCTCGACGCCTCGATTCAGGACATGTTGCAAGCCGAGCTGGGTTTCCTGAAGTCGCCACAAGGTGCTGCTTACGAAGTCAGCAAGCCAGTCAACGATCCTTTGCTGCCAGCCAAAACTGCCGTCGGTATCTCGAAAGGTAACAAAGACCTCAAAGCCCTTTTGGATAAAGGTATCAAAGCGTTACACGACGATGGCACCTACGCCACCATTCAGAAAAAACACTTTGGCGATCTGAATCTGTACAGCGGCAAATAATGCCCAGCGCCCACCCCGAAAAGGTGGGCGCTTTTTTGACTGTCCAAAGGTTTGATCCATGTTCGAAGAACTGTTGCAGACACTGGGGCTTTCCGCCTTCAGCTTGAAGGGTTTCGGCCCCCTGCTGATGCAAGGCACCTGGATGACCATCAAATTATCGATACTGTCGCTGCTGGTGAGCGTTCTGCTCGGCCTGATCGGCGCCAGTGCCAAGCTTTCAAGCGTCAAGCTGTTGCGTGTTCCGGCGCAGCTCTACACCACGCTGATTCGTGGGGTGCCGGATCTGGTGCTGATGCTGCTGATTTTCTACAGTCTGCAAACCTGGTTGACCACGTTTACCGACTTCATGGAATGGGAGTACATCGAGATCAACCCGTTCAGTGCCGGGGTCATTACCCTGGGCTTTATTTACGGCGCGTACTTCACCGAAACCTTCCGCGGCGCGATCCTCGCAGTACCTCGAGGCCAGGTCGAAGCCGCCACCGCTTATGGCCTCAAACGCGGCCAACGCTTTCGCTTCGTGGTGTTCCCGCAGATGATGCGCTTTGCCCTGCCGGGTATCGGCAATAACTGGATGGTGATGCTCAAGGCCACCGCGCTGGTGTCGATCATCGGCCTCGCCGATCTAGTCAAGGCCGCTCAGGATGCCGGCAAAAGCACCTATCAACTGTTCTATTTCCTGGTGGTTGCAGCACTGATTTACCTGCTGATTACCAGCGCGTCGAACTTCGTCCTGCGCTGGCTTGAACGGCGTTACGCGGCGGGTGCCCGGGAGGCAGTGCGATGATCGAACTTCTGCAGGATTACTGGAGGCCCTTCCTTTATAGCGACGGCTACCACATCACTGGCCTGGCCATGACCATGTGGCTGCTCAGTGCCTCGATCTTCATCGGTTTTCTGGTGTCGATTCCGCTGTCCATCGCCCGGGTTTCACCCAGGTTTTACATACGCTTGCCGGTAGAGTTCTACACCTACCTGTTCCGCGGTACGCCGCTCTATATCCAGCTGCTGATCTGCTACACCGGGATCTACAGTCTCGCCGCGATCCGTGCGCAGCCGGTGCTCGATGCGTTCTTTCGCGATGCGATGAACTGCACCATCCTCGCCTTCGCCCTGAACACCTGTGCGTATACCACGGAGATTTTTGCCGGGGCGATTCGCAGCATGGCCCACGGTGAAGTCGAAGCCGCAAAAGCCTATGGCCTGACCGGCTGGAAACTGTATGCCTACGTGATCATGCCCTCGGCCCTGCGTCGCTCGTTGCCGTACTACAGCAACGAAGTGATTCTGATGCTGCATTCGACCACCGTGGCTTTTACCGCGACCATCCCGGATGTCTTGAAAGTTGCGCGGGACGCCAACTCAGCGACCTTTTTGACCTTTCAATCGTTCGGCATTGCCGCGCTGATTTACCTGACCGTCACCTTTGCGCTGGTCGGCTTGTTCCGCCTTGCCGAACGCCGATGGCTGGCGTTCCTCGGGCCGACCCACTAGGACTTTTGCTTCAGGAAACAAGAGCGTATGCGCCACCAGATTCACGACTTGCTCGCCCCGCTGCCGGGCACTACACGACAGATTCACAGTTTCCACTTCGGCCCGCAGCAGGCCGAAGGCAAGATCTACATCCAGTCGTCCCTGCACGCGGACGAACTGCCCGGCATGCTGGTGGCCTGGCACCTCAAGCTGCGTCTGGCCGAGCTGGAAGCTCAAGGCCGCCTGCGCAGTGAGGTCGTGCTGGTGCCGGTGGCCAACCCGGTGGGCCTGGAACAAGTGCTGATGGACGTGCCATTGGGCCGCTATGAGCTGGAAAGCGGGCAAAACTTCAACCGCTGGTTCGTCGACCTGAGTGAAGAAGTCGGTAATGAGATCGAAGGCCAGCTCAGCGATGACCCTCACCATAACCTCATGCTGGTTCGCACCAGCCTGCGCAAGGCATTGGCCGGGCAAACCGCCAGCACTCAACTGCAATCCCAACGCCTGACCCTGCAACGACTGGCCTGCGATGCGGACATGGTGCTGGACCTGCATTGCGATTTCGAAGCCGTCACGCACCTGTACACCACACCTGAAGCCTGGCCGCAGGTCGAACCTTTGGCGCGCTATATCGGCGCCGAGGCCAGCCTGCTCGCCACCGACTCGGGCGGGCAGTCCTTCGATGAATGCTTCACCCTGCTCTGGTGGCAGTTGCGAGAGCGCTTCGGTGAGCATTTCGAGATTCCGCTGGGCAGTTTTTCGGTCACCGTCGAGCTGCGCGGTCAGGGCGACGTCAATCACGGGCTGGCAAGCCTGGATTGCCAGGCACTGATCGACTATCTGACACATTTTGGCGCCATTGCTGGCGAACCAGCCCCCCTGCCAGAGCTGCCCTACCCGGCCACCCCGTTGGCAGGCGTCGAGCCGGTCGCAACGCCCGTCGGCGGCCTGCTGGTATTTGTCGCGCTACCGGGTGAATACCTTGAGGCGGGGCAATTGGTCGCCGAGGTCATCGACCCGATCAATGACCGCGTCACGCCCATTCATTGCAATAACGCCGGGCTGCTTTACGCCCGCTCGTTGCGGCGCATGGCCACCGCCGGCATGGTGATCGCTCATGTCGCAGGCTTAGAAGCCTATCGCAGCGGCTACCTACTTTCGCCTTAAGGATGCATGCCCCCATGTACAAACTGACCGTTGAAGGCCTGCATAAATGCTACGGCGACAATGAAGTGCTCAAAGGCGTTTCGCTCAAGGCCAAGACCGGTGACGTGATCAGCCTGATTGGCGCCAGTGGTTCGGGAAAAAGTACCTTTTTGCGCTGCATCAACTTTCTCGAACAACCCAATGAATGCACCATGAGCCTGGACGACCAGCCGATCCGTATGGTCAAGGACCGGCATGGCATACACGTGGCCGATGAAGCCGAACTGCAACGGATCCGCACGCGCCTGGCGATGGTATTCCAACACTTCAACCTGTGGAGCCACATGACAGTGCTGGAAAACATCACCATGGCCCCGCGCCGGGTGCTGGGTGTCAGCAAAAAAGACGCCGAAGACCGCGCCCGCCGTTATTTGGACAAGGTCGGCCTGGCTGCCCGCGTCGCTGATCAATACCCGGCGTTCCTCTCTGGTGGTCAGCAGCAGCGCGTAGCCATCGCCCGGGCATTGGCGATGGAACCGGAAGTCATGCTGTTCGACGAACCGACCTCAGCCCTCGACCCGGAACTGGTGGGCGAAGTGCTCAAGGTCATCCAGGGCCTAGCCGAAGAAGGCCGGACCATGATCATGGTCACCCACGAAATGAGCTTCGCTCGCAAGGTGTCCACCCAGGTGCTGTTTCTTCACCAAGGGCTGGTAGAGGAAGAAGGCGCGCCGAATGACGTGCTTGGCAATCCGAAGAGCGAGCGGTTGAAGCAGTTTCTCAGTGGCAACCTGAAATAACCCCTTCCCGATCACGCTTTTACGCGTCCCGTAGCAGCTGGCGAAGTCTGCCTTCGGCAGCTGCTACGAAGGGAATGTGCGGAGCCAGGAACTGCTTAACGGACTGGCATCAGACGACAGGTGCGGGAGGCGGTTCATCCGGCAGGGTTGGCTCACCGGGTTCGGTAGGCTGTTCGTTCGGGGTATCCGGATCGGGTTGACCCGGAATCCCGCCCGCCATGTTGACCGACGGATGCGCCAGCAGTGACCAGGCAAGCATGCCGACCTGATTGGGCTCAAGCCTCGCCAGTTCAGCACTTATTCGCGGATCGAGTTTCATAGGGCGCTCCTGAGCGATGGCCCGACTCACATTGCGCGAATCGGAGCAGGTACTCTCAATAGAGTACCTGCTCGCTCAAGAATTCCAACTGTTTGTCAGATGCCTGAATCAGGTACGCGGCAGGGTGACGCCGAGCTGGCCCTGGTACTTGCCGCCACGGTCTTTATAAGAGACTTCACACTCTTCGTCGGATTCAAAGAAGAGCATCTGTGCCACACCCTCATTGGCGTAGATCTTCGCCGGCAGCGTTGTCGTGTTGGAAAACTCCAGGGTCACATGGCCTTCCCACTCAGGCTCAAGCGGGGTGACGTTGACGATGATGCCGCAACGGGCATAAGTGCTTTTACCCAGGCAGATGGTCAGTACGTTGCGCGGAATACGGAAAAATTCCACGGTCCGGGCCAAGGCGAAGGAGTTCGGCGGGATGATGCACACGTCGCTTTTGACGTCGACGAAACTCTTCTCATCGAAGTTTTTCGGATCGACGGTCGCCGAGTTGATATTGGTGAACACCTTGAATTCATCCGCGCAACGCACGTCGTAGCCATAGCTCGATACGCCGAAGGAAATCACCCGGTCAGCGCCTTCGCCGCGCACCTGACGCTCTACAAACGGCTCGATCATGCCGTGCTCTTGCGCCATGCGGCGAATCCACTTGTCCGATTTGATGCTCATGGCGGGTGTCCTGAATAGCGAGGTGGAAAAATTCTGTCCGGCATCTTACCGGGGCGCGCCGCCGGGTTCAAAGTCTGGGGCGCTTTTCTCGCCGATCCCCGCAATAGTTAGGCCCGGAGCCTGATGTGTTGCACCGTCAGTCACGAAAATAAAGAAACCTTCGCAAAGACCATTGGCACGTTCCGGAAAAAGGGTTAAGGTGGCGCCACTGTGCTGCTTGTGTCACTGAGAATCTCTACACGATATGTTGAATTTCGATCCAACCATCTCCAAGAATTTTTCCTGCTCTTTGCACTCAGTCTCGGCCAGGGCTTTTCCTGAGTCGCAGTTAACTTTGTCCAAGGAGATACACCATGTCTAATCGCCAAACTGGTACCGTTAAGTGGTTCAACGATGAAAAAGGCTTCGGCTTCATCACTCCACAATCCGGTGACGACCTGTTCGTTCACTTCAAAGCTATCCAATCTGACGGCTTCAAAAGCCTGAAAGAAGGCCAACAGGTCTCTTTCGTCGCTACCCGCGGCCAGAAAGGCATGCAAGCTGAAGAAGTTCAAGTTATCTAACTTGTACTGATACAGCAAAAGCCCCGCCCTCAAAAGCGGGGCTTTTTTGTGCCCGTTTGTTTTGTTCTGAACAACGCTCCGAAACAGGTTGAATCCCTCAACCCCGCTTCAGAACGATAGCGCCTCAGTTACCAGGTAACGCCAAAGCCGGCGGTGTAGCGAGTCTTGCTCAGATCGGCGTCATTGCCACCATTGATGTCATGGGTACCGCTGATGATGTCCTTCTCTGCCTTGAGATTAAGCGAGGCCCACTCAGTGACCCTGTAGCGCAAGCCCATCTCGGCGTCGAGGGAGTAATCGGCCACTCCACCCAGCGGCTTGCCCACCTCGCCGTTAGTGAAGAACTCGACCTTCTTGCCAATCAGGTAACGGTTGTAGTTCCACTTCATCGCCAGGGAATAGAAGTTATCCGTCCCGCCGTCCGAATACTCGTAGTCGGTACGGTTCAGCAGTGAACCGAGGGAAAACGCCCCCAGCTCATCATCCCAGAATTGATAACCCGGACCGGTACCGACGGTACGCTGGCGAGACAGGTCTTCGACTTTGTCGCGCTTGTAGCTCAGACGCCCCTCCCAGAACCACTTATCGGTAATGAACCGGTCGAGCGCATATTCGGCGCTCCAGTTATCAGTGGTTACCACATTGTTCTGGAATTCGCGGTTGTATTCGCCTTCAGCTGTATGCCGCCATCTGCCGTGACGCGCACTTGTCTTGAAATTTACGTCGTATTGGTCGGTGTCTGTTTCGGCGCGCCGATAATCCAGCGCCGCATCCACGCTCCCCTTCCACACCAGATCTTCAACCACCGGCTTGGGCTTGAGGATTTGCTGAATACTGGCCAGTTCAACGGTCTTCGGCGCATCGCCGTTGGCCAAGGTCACTTTTCCATCCTCTGCCGCATGCAGGGATTTGGCCTTCTCGCCCGTGTAGGCATCCTGCTTGACCAGCAATTCCTGATCGCTTTCCAGTGTTTTGACCTGCTTCCAGTCAATTGGAATAGCGCCAGCGTATTCGGTCTGGATCAAGAGTTTGCCACCATCGAAGACCCTGATTTTGCCGCTCAGACGATCACCGTTCTTCAACCAGACGGTATCGGCGAACAAGGGAGTGGAGGCACTGACAACAGCAAGGCATAGCAGCGATCTAGACAACATAAGCAAACACAAGGCTCAAATTTGCGAAAAAAAGGCGGCATTATCCCTATAGAGAAAGCCTGAACAAGGACTGACCCGACTATTTGTATTGAGTTCATATCTCATTCAGTAATTCAGGACTTACCCTATAGACGGCAATACAAACTCATTCAGGAACCCTGAACGTGACTGATTCACCCGCTGAAACCGAAAGCCCGGCGCAAATCCGACGCACGGCACTCTACCTGACACTTGCCCAAGTACCCGCGGGCAAAGTGGTGAGTTATGGCCAGTTGGCCGAACTGGCAGGGCTGGGCCGTGCAGCACGCTGGGTCGGCCGTACACTCAGCCAATTGCCCGGCGACACCAAGCTACCCTGGCATCGCGTTCTCGGCGCCGGTGGGCGCCTCAGCCTGCCAGCAGGTAGCGCTTCGGGTGACGAGCAGCGCGCACGTTTACGCATGGAAGGCATCAGTATCCTGAACAATCGTGTTGATATTCAGCGCCATGGCTGGCGCCCGATAGAGCACAGCGGTTAGAGTGCGCGCTTTGTTTCCGTAATCTGAGGCAGACTCCAGCCCATGCCCCGTAAAACCTGGCGCGACGCACTCGCCGCCTATGCTAGCCCCTCGACTCTCGTGCTATTGCTGCTTGGTTTCGCCGCCGGCCTGCCTTACATGCTGGTGTTTTCGACGCTTTCGGTCTGGTTGCGCGAAGCCGGTGTGGCCCGCGAAACCATCGGCTACGCAAGCCTGATCGGTTTGGCCTATGCCTTTAAATGGGTATGGTCACCGCTGCTCGATCAATGGCGCCTGCCACTGCTCAGCAAACTCGGGCGTCGTCGCTCCTGGCTAGTCCTTGCTCAATCATTGGTCATCCTCGGATTGATCGGTATGGGTTTCTGCGATCCGCAAAAACATCTGTCCTGGCTGATCGCCATTGCGGTGGTCGTCGCCTTCGCCTCAGCCACCCAAGACATCGCGATTGATGCCTATCGCCTGGAAATTGCCGAAGACAGCCGTCAGGCCGCATTGGCCGCCGCTTACATGTCCGGTTATCGGGTCGCGGCACTGCTGGCAACTGCCGGCGCGCTGTTCTTTGCCGAAGGCTTCGGCTCCACCGGCTTCAACTACAAACATTCGGCGTGGGCCGGCACCTACATTCTGTTCGGTGCGCTGATGATCCCGGCACTGCTCACCACCATATTTATGCGCGAACCACCGGTGCCGCTACGCACCCAGCTGTCAGCCGGCCGCTACAGCTTTGTGCATCAATTGGTGTCGGTATTCGTGTTGATCGTGCTGCTGGTTTCGGTACCGGCGATGTGCACCCAACTCTACAACACTGACTTCGCCAGCGTGCTGTTCAATGGTGTCAGCCTGCTGGACCTGCTTTTGGAGGACCGCGCCTTCCTGCGAGCCATCCTCTATACCACTCTGACTGCCCTGTGCCTCTCGAGCATGGGTCGCCGCGGCTTGGCGCCGGTACTGACACCTGTCAACGATTTTATCCTGCGCTACCGCTGGCAGGCGTTCCTGCTACTGGGACTGATCGCCACCTATCGGATGTCCGACACGGTCATGGGCGTGATGGCCAACGTGTTCTACATCGATCTGGGATTCACCAAAGATCAGATCGCCGGAGTCAGCAAAGTTTTCGGCCTGATCATGACCCTGGTCGGCGCCGGAATGGGTGGTTTGCTGATCGTGCGCTTCGGGATCCTGCCGATCCTGCTCATCGGTGGCGCAGCCTCGGCAGCTACCAACCTGCTGTTCCTGATGCTCGCCGACATGGGGCCCAATCTGAAGATGCTGATTGTCACCATCTCGCTGGACAACTTCAGCTCAGGCCTGGCTACCTCTGCATTTGTCGCTTACCTGTCGAGCCTGACCAACCTGAAATTCTCCGCCACTCAATACGCCCTTCTCAGCTCGATCATGCTCCTGCTGCCACGTCTGATCGGCGGTTATTCCGGGGTAATGGTGGAGAAATTCGGCTATCACGACTTTTTCCTGATCACCGCCCTACTCGGCATTCCGACCTTGCTATTGATCGCCCTGCACTGGTTTCAGGAAAACCGCCGCGCCCGCGTGAACGCCGCCGCAGCCAGCGAAGTCAACGAGATCAAGGAAGTCAGCGAAGCCAACAAAGTCCGCGAAGAACTTTAGGAAACCCCGGGGCGGCCGGCATTCGCCCGGCTCCCCGGTTCGCCCGGCTGCAATCCTGTACGCAAACAGATCTCGCCCGTACAATGCTCCATCATTTCAAGTCATTAGCAACCGACAACGGCCAACCATGCGCACCAGTCAATATTTGCTCGCCACACAGAAAGAAACGCCTTCCGACGCGGTTGTGATCAGCCATCAGCTGATGTTGCGCGCTGGCATGATCCGCAAACTGGCCTCGGGCCTGTACACCTGGCTGCCTATGGGCCTGCGGGTAATGCGTAAGGTTGAAGCCATCGTTCGCGAAGAAATGAACGCCGCCGGCGCCCTGGAAGTGTTGATGCCCAGCACCCAACCGGCTGAGCTCTGGCAGGAATCCGGTCGCTGGGAAGAGTACGGCCCTGAACTGCTGCGCTTCAAGGATCGCCATGGCCGCGACTTCTGCGCCGGCCCGACCCATGAAGAAGTGATCACCGATCTGATGCGCAACGAGTTGAGCAGCTACAAACAGCTGCCGATCAACCTGTACCAGATCCAGACCAAATTCCGTGACGAAATCCGTCCACGCTTCGGTTTGATGCGCGGTCGCGAATTCATCATGAAGGATGCCTACTCGTTCCACGCCGACCAGCCATCGCTGCAGGTCACCTACGACCGCATGCACCAGGCGTACTGCAACGTATTCACCCGTCTGGGCCTGAAGTTCCGCCCGGTTGAAGCCGACAACGGCTCGATCGGCGGTGCCGGCTCCCACGAGTTTCACGTACTGGCCGAGTCCGGTGAAGACGATATCGTCTTCAGCAACGGCTCCGACTACGCGGCGAACATCGAGAAGGCCGAGGCCGTTCCTCGGGAAACCTCGCGCCCTGCGCCAGGTGAAGAGCTGCGCCTGGTCGATACGCCAAACGCCAAAACCATCGCGCAACTGGTCGAAGGCTTCAATCTGCCGATTGAAAAGACCATCAAGACCCTTGTGGTTCACGCGGAAGAGAAAGGCAAGCTGATCGCGCTGATCATTCGCGGTGACCACGACCTGAACGAAATCAAGGCTGCCAACCAGCCAGGCGTTGCCAGCCCGCTGGTCATGGCCTCCGAAGCAGAACTGCGTGACGCCATTGGCGCCGGCGCCGGCTCCCTCGGCCCGTTGAACCTGCCATTGCCGATCATCATCGACCGTTCGGTCGAGCTAATGAGCGATTTCGGCATCGGCGCCAACATTGATGACAAGCACTACTTCGGCGTCAACTGGGAGCGCGATCTGCCGGTTCCAACCGTCGCCGACCTGCGCAATGTCGTCAGCGGCGATCCAAGCCCGGACGGCAAAGGCACCCTGGAAATCAAACGCGGCATCGAAGTCGGGCACATCTTCCAGCTGGGCACCAAGTACAGCGAAGCGATGAAGTGCCAGGTCCTCGGCGAAAACGGCAAGCCTGTCACCCTGGCCATGGGTTGCTACGGCATTGGCGTTTCACGCGTGGTTGCCGCTGCTATCGAGCAGAACAACGACGAACGCGGGATCATCTGGGGCGACAGCCTGGCGCCGTTCCAGATCGCTCTGGTACCGCTGCGCTACGAAACCGAACTGGTTCGCGAAGCCACCGACAAGCTGTATGCCGAACTGACGGCCGCCGGTTTCGAAGTGCTGCTGGACGACCGTGACAAGAAAACCAGCCCGGGCATCAAGTTCGCGGACATGGAGCTGATCGGCATTCCACACCGGATCGTGGTCAGTGACCGCGGCCTCGCCGAAGGCAACCTGGAATACAAGAGCCGCACCGAGTCCGAGGCGCAAGCGCTGCCGGTCGCTGACGTGCTGTCCTTCCTCCAAGCCCGTATCCGTCGCTGAAACCAGATCAAGAGAAGTCATGTTCAAGCGAAACACCTTAAGCCTCGGTGGTGCCGCCCTGTGCGGCACCCTGCTGCTCAGTGGCTGTGCCAATCAGATGTCACAACGCAGCGAGCACGAGGAACGTATCGAGCGCAAATTGCTCGATCACAGCCTTCAGATCGATGTCGGCGAGCCTAAGGTGCTTGAGCTGCCGCAACGCCGAGTGCGAATCCACGAGCAGAAGACTTTTGAAGTCACTGAGTTCGAAGTCACCCGTAACTATGATCGCTATACGCCTTACCAACCCTGGCGGGAGGTCTACGAGATCCCGCTGGGCGCGGTGGCGGTGATCGCAGGCGTCGCCGCGAACATTGTCAATGTGTTCGCCTTGGGTAACTTGCCGGACAGCGTGACCAAGGACTGGATCAGCTACGGTGTTGCCGGGCTCAACCCGTTCATGAACGTGCAGTCCCATGGTCGCGCCCAGCAAAACCTGGCTGGAATCGAAGAAACCCAGCGCGACAAACGTCTGGAATATTCGAGCCTGCCGTGGAGCGAGCGTCCGGTTGAGGTCAAGGCAGGCAAGCAAACCTTTGAACTGAGCACCGATCGCAACGGTGTTCTGCGCTTGAACCTGCTGGACAGTCCGTTTTCCGAAACGGACCTGAACCACATCAACAAGCTGCAGATCAGCGTCGAAGATGCTCAGGATGACGTGCATACCGACTCATCCCTGGCGATCAGCAGCACCTTGCGTGGCAAGATGCTGGAAGCTCACGGGCTGATCTACGACGACCTCGAAGATGACGAAGTCAGCCAATGGGTGCATCGGGTAAAACGTCTGTCGGAGCTGGGTCTGGAGGAAGAAGCCAGCGAGCTGGAACAGAGCCTGATCGAATTGACCCGCAACGATCCCGAGTTGCAGCGTGAATTCCTCAAGTCGCTGACCAAGGATGCCGGGCGACTGGTGGCAGATCCCGGGGTCTGACTGACGGTGAAGCGCCCCCTGTAGCAGCGGCCGAACGCAGGCTTCGCCAGCTGCTACAAAGGCCTAACGGCCAAACAACTCCAACTGCTCATGTCCGCCGCGCAGGTCCTGCAAACGCACGCCAATCCCCAGCAGCCGCACCGGCTTGCCGCCCCGTTTGAAAGCCTGGGTCAGTAATTGCTGATACCCCTCCAGATCCCGCCCTGCTCCTGCCTGCTCCAGCGTTGTCTGGGTAAAGTCATGGAACTTCACTTTGACGAAAGGCTTGCCTGGCCGATAACTGCTGTCGATCCTCGCCATACGGCCGGTCAGGGTTTCCAGCAACTCCGGTAATTTCTCCAGGCAGCTAGCCAGATCGGGCAAGTCCACATCGTAGGTATTTTCGACACTGACGGACTGACGCCGGCTATCGTTTTGCACCAGCCGATCATCGATCCCACGGGCCAGCCCCCAGAGGCGCTCGCCAAAACTGCCGAATTCGCGCACCAGCGCCAACTTGCTCCAGTCCCGCAGCTCCAGGCAATTGACGATACCGAGCCTTCCCAGCTTATCCGCTGTGACCTTCCCCACCCCGTGCAGCTTGCTGACCGGTAGTGCAGAAACAAAATCCTCGACCTGGTCTGGAGTAATCACGAACAAGCCGTTGGGCTTTTTCCAGTCACTGGCGATCTTGGCCAGAAACTTGTTTGGCGCCACACCGGCCGAGACCGTGATGTGCAACTGATTCGAGACACGCCGACGGATATCTTGCGCGATGCGCGTGGCGCTGCCGGCAAAATGCGGGCTATCGGAAACATCGAGATAAGCCTCATCCAGCGATAACGGCTCGATCAGGTCAGTGTAATCACGAAAAATCGTCTGAATCTCTTTCGACGCTTCTTTATAGGCATCCATGCGCGGCTTGACGATCACCAGGTCCGGGCAGAGTTTCAGGGCATGCCGGGAAGACATGGCCGAGCGCACCCCATAGGCCCGCGCCTCATAGTTACAGGTAGCAATGACCCCACGCTGCTGCGCCGAACCACCGACAGCCAGAGGCTTACTGGCCAGACGCGGGTCGTCACGCATCTCAATAGCGGCATAGAAACAATCACAGTCGACGTGGATGATTTTGCGCTGCGTCATATAAAGGCAGTGTTCGTTAAGGACAAAAGAGGTAACAGCAGATCCGATAGGCAGTATCTCACCGACACCTGTATATAGCACCAGTACTTTGAATCTTCGCCTGCATACGTAGGAAAAACCCTCGATGAATTTATTTTTTCAATCAGAACAGACACCTCAATAGAGCCGAGAGCCTTGTGTAGCCTGCCTTCAAGGGCAATCCGCCTCTCCTCCTGTCAAGCTAAGCGATTGAACAAGAAGAGGTTTTTTAAATTACAAGTTGACAGCCCAGCGATCCTCTGTAGAATGCCGACACACAGACGCGGGATGGAGCAGTCTGGTAGCTCGTCGGGCTCATAACCCGAAGGTCGTCGGTTCAAATCCGGCTCCCGCAACCAAACATCAAAAAAGGCTACTCGAAAGAGTGGCCTTTTTTGTGCGTGTCGATTTTTACAGCCACTCCCCCTGATAGCACCTGCCACATCAACTGTCGAAGCAGCACAAAGGGAAAATCCTTTATGCTTCTGATAGTTAACTCGCGCAACCCTCCGCGAGCCCACTATTTGTGCTTATTTGACCCAATAGAGCGTTAATGGTTGACACTCTGGCGTTCGCCTGTAGGATGCCGACACACAGACGCGGGATGGAGCAGTCTGGTAGCTCGTCGGGCTCATAACCCGAAGGTCGTCGGTTCAAATCCGGCTCCCGCAACCAAACACCAAAGAAGGCTACTCGAAAGAGTGGCCTTTTTTGTATCTGCCGAAAATTCCTTTCGCAACAATGATCTGGCAATGTGCGCCGAACTGTCCACCGTCAATCGGCGCCTTCTCAGTGCAGGCTATGCTGAGTTGCAAGCAACACCCTCTATTACTGATTGCGCGTAGTCGTCGAGTTACGATGAGACGCGTTAATATTTGAAATTATTTTTCCCATAGGGATTGGTAACTTGGCTGGATACCCCCATCCTGTCGCGCACAATCCAAGAGGTGATTGATGCGCGCCAACTCGTCTGATTCACAAGACACCGTCACAGCGAACCAACCGATTACAGCCACTCGCCTGCGCTGGCTGGACCTGTTGAGCAAATACCGTCAACCCATCGGCTTGGGCGTCACTCTGCTGCTGTTCGCTATCGCGCTGGTTGCCTGTCGCCACCTGTTGAGCGAACTCGATCTGTACGCTCTGCACGACTCAATCCTGGAAGTGCCAAAGCCGGCCTTACTCGGTGCAGTCGCAGCCACCATCGTTGGTTTCATCATTCTGCTGGGCTACGAGTGGTCAGCCAGCCGTTATGCCGGCGTGAAGTTGCCACCGCGCACATTGGCTCTAGGGGGATTCACCGCGTTCGCCATCGGCAATGCCATTGGCCTTTCGCTGCTGTCCGGCGGTTCGGTACGTTACCGTTTGTATGCACGCTTCGGCCTGGGGGCGTCTGAGGTCGCGCGCATGACGCTGTTTGCCAGCCTGTCGCTGGGCTGCGCCCTACCGCCGCTCGCAGCCCTGGCAACCCTCAGCAACCTGCCAGCCGCCTCTGCCGCCCTGCACCTGTCCGAGCCCCTGCTGGGGGCAATTGCCAGCGCCGTTCTGCTCCTCGCCGCAGTGTTGGCAATTGGCATCTACCGCCGCCGCCTGCCAGAACAACCGTTCCCGGACAACTTGCTGGTCAAAGTCGGACGCCGCACCTTGCGCCTGCCAGGCCGCCGCCTGACCTTCCTGCAACTTGTGATTACCGCGCTGGACGTGGCCGCTGCCGCCACCGTGCTCTACCTATTACTGCCTGAAGCACCTCCGTTCGGTGCTTTCATGCTGGTTTACCTGCTGGCTCTGGCCGCCGGCGTGCTCAGTCATGTGCCCGGCGGCGTCGGGGTATTCGAAGCGATTCTGTTGGCGGCCTTCGCCGACAAACTCGGTGCCGCACCATTGGCGGCGGCCTTGCTGCTGTATCGCCTGATCTACGTGGTTATGCCGTTGCTGGTGGCTTGCCTGCTGCTGCTGATCAGCGAAGGGCAACGGCTGTTTCAGTCTCGTCAATCGCTACGGGTAGCCTCGGGCCTTGCTGCGCCGATCCTCGCAGTACTGGTGTTCCTGTCCGGCGTGGTGCTGCTGTTTTCCGGCGCCACACCGGAAATCGATACCCGGCTGGAACACATCGGTTTTCTGATCCCCCACCGTCTGGTCGACGCCTCGCACTTCGGTGCCAGCCTGATCGGTGTGCTCTGCCTGTTGCTCGCTCAAGGCTTGCGTCGCCGACTCTCGGCAGCCTGGATGCTTACCACCATTTTGCTTCTGGTGGGCGCCCTGCTCTCTTTGCTCAAAGGGTTCGACTGGGAAGAAGCCAGCCTGATGACCCTGACTGCCACCCTGTTGGCGGTATTCCGTCGTTCGTTCTATCGCCCGAGCCGGCTGACCGAAGTGCCGTTCTCGCCGCTGTATCTGGTATCCAGTGTTTGCGTGCTGGGCGCTTCGATCTGGCTGCTGCTGTTCGCTTATCAGGACGTGCCCTACAGCCATCAACTCTGGTGGCAGTTCACCCTCGACGCTGATGCTCCACGAGGCTTGCGCTCGTTACTCGGTGCCGCGGTGCTGCTGGTGGTGGTGTCGCTGACCTGGTTGCTACGCACCGCGCGCCCGGTGATCCACCTGCCGACCAACGATGAGCTGGACAGGGCGATAAAGATTCTCATGGCCTCGGCCCAACCGGACGGTGGCCTGGCCCTGACCGGTGACAAGGCGCTGCTGTTTCATCCCAACGACGATGCGTTCCTGATGTACGCCCGCCGTGGACGCAGCCTGGTTGCACTCTATGACCCGATCGGCCCGACCCAGCAACGGGCCGAGATGATCTGGCAATTCCGCGACCTCTGCGATATCCATCACGCTCGCCCGGTGTTCTACCAGGTACGCGCCGAAAACCTGCCGTACTACATGGACATCGGCTTGACCGCGATCAAACTCGGTGAAGAAGCCCGGGTCGATCTGCAGCGCTTTGATCTCGAGGCCAAAGGCAAAGAGATGAAAGACCTGCGTTACACCTGGAACCGTGGCACTCGGGACGGCCTGTCGCTGGAGGTCCACGAGCCGGGCCAAGCGCCGATGGATGAACTGAGAGTCATCTCCGATGCCTGGCTGACCGGCAAGAATGTGCGCGAGAAAGGCTTCTCCCTTGGCCGTTTCGACGAGGACTACCTCAAGCACTTTCGCGTTGCGATCATCCGTTTTGAAGGGCGTCCGGTGGCGTTTGCCAACCTGCTCGAGACCTATGGCCATGAACTGGCCAGCCTCGACCTGATGCGCGCCCATCCTGAAGCACCCAAGCTGACCATGGAGTTCATGATGGTCGGTCTGATTCAGCATTATAAAAATCATGGATATGCACGTTTCAGCCTGGGCATGGTGCCGTTGTCGGGTCTACAACCCCGTCGCGGCGCACCATTGACCCAGCGCCTCGGCTCGATGGTGTTTCGCCGTGGCGAGCAACTCTACAATTTCCAGGGGTTGCGCCGTTTCAAAGACAAGTTCCAGCCTGACTGGGAACCCCGTTACATGGCCGTGCCCGCCGGACTCGATCCGCTGGTGGCACTGGCCGATACCGCCGCCCTGATTGCGGGCGGCTTGACTGGATTGGTGAAACGCTGATGATTCAACGCTCCTGGCGGTATTTACTGGCCACTCTGGTGGTGCTTGCTCTGATCCTCGGTGGCGGCTATTGGTTCTGGAACCGCCCAGCGCCAGAACCGACACTTGAACACCTGGCACAGGCCGACGGCTCGACAACCACTCGGGTCATTCCCGGCGCCACGCCGCACGCCCAAGTGGTGGTGGCCGTTACCGATGAGCAAAAGCTCAACGACAAACAACTGCTGACCCTGAGCCGTGGCGGTGCTGCGCAGATCGTTCAAGTGATCCTGCCCAAGGATTGCATGCTGCAGAGCCGTGCATTGCAATCGGCCCTGAAACAACTCAACGGTCCAGCCACCCTGGTCAGCGGTATCGGCCCCGGAGCAGTTCTGGCCTGGCGTTGGTTAGCCGAGCAAACCAATGACAAGGCCCAGGCTATCTCTGTGGATCTGGCACTGGAAAAACCCGGCTGTACCCATCTGCTGCCCAAAACCGCTGCTCACGGTCACTGGTTGGTGGCCTGGAACGACAACCCCGACGACACCAGTGCAGGCTTCGTTCGGGATCAACCCAACGCCGAAACCAGCATCAGCGACTACGACATCAACTTGCCGCAAGTCCTGAATAATGAGCTGCGCAAAATCCTCGTCGGTTCAGACAAGGGCAATGGCGGCCTGAACATCCCTGTGGTTGAAGTACCCGCCGGCCAGGCCAAAGACACAGTGACCCTGTTCCTGTCGGGTGACGGCGGCTGGCGCGACCTGGACCGCGATGTGGCCGGAGAAATGGCCAAGATCGGCTACCCGGTAGTCGGCATCGATACCTTGCGCTACTACTGGCAGCACAAAAGCCCGGAACAAAGCGCCACTGACCTCGCCGAACTGATGCAGCACTACCGGCAGAAATGGGGCACCAAACGCTTCGTGCTGACCGGCTACTCCTTTGGCGCCGATGTATTGCCGGCCATCTACAATCGCCTGCCAGAAGCCGAACAACAACGGGTCGACGCCATTATCCTGCTGGCCTTCGCCCGCACCGGCAGCTTCGAAATCCAGGTCGAAGGCTGGCTAGGCAACGCCGGCAAAGAAGCCGCCACCGGCCCGGAAATGGCCAAGCTGCCAGCAGACAAAGTGGTGTGCATCTATGGCGCAGAAGAAGTCGACGAAAGCGGTTGCACCGAGAAGACCGCGGTCGGTGAGGCCATGAAGCTGCCTGGTGGCCACCACTTCGACGAGAACTACCCGGCCCTGGCTCAACGCTTGGTCGACGCGATAGAGAAGCGCCAGGGCAAGACTAAGGTCGCTGAAGAGTGATCTGATCGTCGCCCAAAAAAAGCCCCCGCTGCCGCATGGCAACGGGGGCTTTTTCATGGTGCTTACATCTCTACCTGAGTACCCAATTCGATCACCCGGTTGACCGGCAGCTTGAAGAACCGCAGGTTGCCGTTGGCATTCTTCAGCATGAAGGCGAACAGCGCCTCACGCCAGCGCGCCATGCCCTCCAGCTTGGAGGCGATGACTGTTTCGCGACTGAGGAAGTAGGTGGTGCGCATCGGGCTGAAGTCCAACTCATCGAGATGGCAGAGCTTCAGTGCTTGCGGCACATCCGGTTCATCGGTAAAGCCGAAGTGCAGGATCACCCGGAAGAACCCTTCCCCATAGGACTCCACTTCAAAACGGCGCTGCGCCGGAACTCGCGGGATATCCTCGTAGATCACCGTCAGCAGTACCACTTGCTCGTGCAGCACCTGGTTATGCAGCAGGTTGTGCAATAAGGCATGAGGCACAGCATCTGGTCGCGCAGTGAGGAATACCGCCGTGCCCTGGACCCTATGTGGCGGCTGCACACTGATACTGCTGATAAAAATCGGCAGTGGCAGTCCGCCTTCATCCAGACGATCCACCAGCAATTCCTTACCGCGCTTCCAGGTGGTCATCAGGATGAACAGCACAATCCCCGCCAACACCGGAAAGGCACCGCCCTGAACGATTTTCGGCACGTTGGCGGCGAAGAACAGCCCGTCCACCAGCAGGAAGCCGATCAGGATCGGTACCGTCAGAATCGGTGGCCATTTCCACAGCAACAGCATCACCGCTGCGACCAGGATACTGGTGATCAACATGGTCCCGGTCACCGCCACGCCGTAGGCCGAAGCCAGCGCATTGGAAGACTCGAAGCCGAGCACCAACAGGATCACCCCGACCATCAGCGCCCAGTTCACAGCACCGATATAGATCTGGCCTTTTTCAGCACTGGAGGTGTGCTGGATGTGCATGCGCGGTATATAACCCAGCTGGATAGCCTGAAGGGTCAGGGAGAACGCGCCGGAAATAACCGCCTGGGAAGCGATCACCGTGGCCAAGGTCGAAAGGACCACCAACGGAATCAACGCCCAGCTCGGCGCCAGCAGGTAGAACGGGTTACGCGCCGCTTCCGGACTTTCCAGCAGCAATGCGCCCTGACCAAAGTAGTTCAGGACCAGCGCCGGCAGCACCAGAGCGAACCAGGCACGCGCGATCGGTTTGCGGCCGAAGTGACCCATGTCCGCATAAAGGGCTTCGGCGCCGGTCAAGGCCAGTACCACCGCCCCCAGAATCGCCACGCCCATACCTGGGTGGACAATGAAGAAGCGCACGCCCCACGCCGGATTCAGCGCACTGAGTACTTCAGGATGCTGGGCGATGCCATGAACACCTAACCCCCCAAGCACCAGGAACCACAAAACCATTACTGGACCAAACAGCTTGCCGATACGATCCGTGCCGTGTTTCTGGATCAGGAACAATGCAACCAGCACGATCAGTGACAGCGGCACGACCCAGCGCTCAAGCCCATCGAACGCCAATTCCAGGCCTTCCACCGCCGATAACACAGAAATCGCCGGAGTGATCATGCTGTCGCCGTAGAACAGCGAGGCGCCGATCAAACCGAGAATCACCAGCACGACCCGCAATCGCGGATAGGATGCCGCCGAGCTCCGAGCCAGCGCGGTCAGAGCCATAATCCCGCCTTCGCCCTGGTTGTCAGCCCGCAGAATGAACAGCACGTACTTGATCGAGACCACCCAGATCAGCGACCAGAAAATAAGCGCCAGAATTCCAAATACACCATCATGATTGACCGGCACCCCATAGCCACCGGAAAACACTTCTTTGAGGGTGTACAACGGGCTTGTGCCGATATCGCCATAAACCACCCCGACCGCTGCGACCAGCATACTCAGCGGTTTCGCCACAGAATGCTCGGCGCCCGCAGCCTGACTACTTGCCTGACCCATCAACCACTCCTACTACCCAGACCCGGACTTCTTTAAAAGAAGCACTATGCTTTGCCGTGCAGCATGCGCTGTTTTTCTTATCGTTACAGGCGATTTGTCGACCGTAAAAATTCTCTATCGCGCAACGCGGCGAAGCATAGCGCAGCACTCGTCGTATTTCCCTGCATAAAGCTGGTCAAGTGCACTGCCCATCGCTAGAATTGCGCACTTTTTGATCAGAGGCGCGCAAAGCGCCCATCCGTCGCCTTGCCACTCGCGGCTTGAGGCGTCACAAAATACCGAGGTTAGTTATGTCCATCGTCACCACGCCGGCCGCCCCAAAGGTCGGCTTTGTATCTCTGGGTTGCCCGAAAGCACTGGTCGACTCCGAGCGCATCCTTACGCAACTGCGTATGGAAGGCTACGAAGTCGTGTCCACCTATCAGGACGCCGATGTCGTGGTGGTCAACACCTGCGGCTTTATCGACAGCGCCAAGGCAGAGTCCCTGGAAGTGATCGGTGAAGCCATCAAGGAAAACGGCAAGGTCATCGTTACCGGCTGCATGGGCGTCGAAGAAGGCGCCATCCGCAAGGTTCACCCGAGCGTGCTCGCGGTAACCGGCCCGCAGCAGTACGAGCAAGTAGTCAACGCCGTACACGAGGTCGTACCGCCAAACCTCAATCACAACCCGCTGATCGACCTGGTGCCGCCGCAAGGCATCAAGCTGACCCCGCGTCACTATGCCTACCTGAAGATTTCCGAAGGCTGCAACCACAGTTGCAGCTTCTGCATCATCCCCTCGATGCGCGGCAAACTGGTCAGCCGTCCAGTTGGTGATGTGCTCGACGAAGCCCAGCGTCTGGTCAAATCCGGCGTCAAAGAGCTTCTGGTGATTTCCCAGGACACCAGCGCCTACGGCGTCGACGTCAAATACCGCACCGGCTTCTGGAACGGCGCGCCGGTGAAAACCCGCATGACCGAACTCTGCGAAGCGCTGAGCAGCCTCGGCGTCTGGGTTCGCCTGCACTACGTCTACCCATATCCGCACGTCGATGAGCTGATCCCGCTGATGGCCGCCGGGAAAATCCTGCCGTACCTGGACATCCCGTTCCAGCACGCCAGCCCTAAAGTCCTCAAAGCCATGAAACGCCCGGCCTTCGAAGACAAGACCCTGGCACGGATCAAGAACTGGCGCGTCATCTGCCCGGATCTGATCATCCGTTCGACCTTCATCGTCGGCTTCCCCGGCGAAACCGAAGAAGACTTCCAGTACCTGCTCGACTGGCTGACCGAAGCCCAGCTCGACCGCGTCGGCTGCTTCCAGTACTCGCCAGTCGAAGGCGCACCGGCCAATGACCTGGATCTGGACGTTGTGCCAGACGACGTCAAACAAGACCGTTGGGATCGCTTCATGGCCCATCAACAGGCCATCAGTTCTGCTCGCCTGCAACTGCGCATCGGCAAGGAAATCGAAGTGCTGATCGACGAAGTCGACGAGCAAGGCGCCGTTGGCCGCTGCTTCTTCGATGCCCCGGAAATCGACGGGAACGTCTTCATCGACGATGCCAGCGACCTCAAGCCAGGCGACAAGGTCTGGTGCCGGGTGACCGACGCCGACGAGTACGACCTGTGGGCTGAAAAGCGCTAAGGCATAAAAGCTAAGGCGTAAAAATTGAAAAGCCCCGCTCTCTTGACGAGATGCGGGGCTTTTTTACGGCTATCGTTCAGTCAATAAAAGGATTCAGTACCCAAGGCATTTACGCCCAACCCCGTATAAGGAGCAGGTGGCATGCGCCATCACTCGGTCATCCACACACCGAAACACAGTGACTATCAGGATCTCACCCGGATCTGGGAAGATTCGGTGCGCGCCACCCACGACTTTCTGCCGGACAGCTACATCGAACTACTGAAGAATCTGGTGCTGACCCGTTATCTCGATGCGGTCATGCTGATCTGCACCAGGGATCATCGCCAACGCATCACCGGTTTTGCCGGTGTCGCAGCAGGCAAGATCGAAATGCTCTTCATCGACCCCGACCACCGAGGTCAGGGTCTGGGCAAACAATTGCTCAGGTACGCCATCGAACACTTGAATGCCGATGAACTGGACGTCAATGAACAGAACCCGCAAGCCCTGGGCTTCTATTTCAAGCAGGGCTTCGAAGTGATCGGCCGCTCGGAGCATGACGGCATGGGGCAGCCCTATCCGTTGCTGCATATGCGCTTCAAACAGACGCAGCAAAGGGCTCAACGCAGCTAAAAACGCATAGCTGAACATAACAAAGATCGAGTGTGGGAGCGGGCTTGCTCGCGATAGCGGACTGACATTCAACGATGATATCGACTGATAGATCGCTATCGCGAGCAAGCCCGCTCCCACATTAAAAGCCACACTCTTAAAATGGACCCGCGATTAACCGGCGCCAGGCAGGTACAATGGGCGCCCTCTTTTGTTACGGCCCCTGTCATGACTGACCCGATTCGTCTCTCCAAACGCCTCATCGAACTCGTCGGCTGTTCCCGTCGGGAGGCTGAGCTGTTCATTGAGGGTGGCTGGGTCACGGTGGATGGCGAAGTCATCGATGAGCCGCAGTTCAAGGTCGACACGCAAAAAGTCGAGCTGGACCCCGAAGCCAAGGCCACTGCGCCGGAGCCTGTGACCATCCTGCTGCACGCGCCGGCGGGTATGAATGCCGAAAGCGCCATGCAGCTGATCGGCCCTGAAACACTGAGCGAAGAACACCGTTACAGCAAGCGCCCGCTCAAGGGACACTTCCTGCGCCTGACCGCCAGTTCAGATCTGCAAGCCAACGCCAGTGGTCTGCTGGTGTTTACCCAGGACTGGAAGATCCTCCGCAAACTGACTGCCGACTCCAACAAGATCGAGCAAGAGTATGTGGTCGAGGTCTCTGGAGACATGGTCGCCCACGGCCTCAACCGCCTGAACCACGGCCTGACCTACAAAGGCAAGGAACTGCCGGCAGTCAAAGCCAGCTGGCAGAACGAAAACCGCCTACGTTTTGCGATGAAAAACCCACAACCGGGCGTGATCGCCCTGTTCTGCGACGCCGTCGGCCTCAAGGTCGTTGCCATTCGTCGCATCCGTATCGGCGGGGTCTCCATCGGCAAAGTACCGGTTGGCCAATGGCGCTACCTGTCCAGCAAAGAGAAGTTCTAACGCTCTGCGCTGCCACACATTTCGACGCCGCACGCTTCTCTGCGGCGATCACAGCTGATTGATCAGGACTGCAAACATGATTCATAACGATGTACTGCGCAGCGTGCGCTATATGCTCGACATCAGTGACAACAAAGTTGTCGAGCTCATCAAGCTCGGCGGTTTGGAAGTGACCAAGGAAGACGTCCTCACTTACCTGAAAAAAGACGAGGAAGAAGGCTTCGTGTTCTGCCCGGACGAAGTCATGGCGCATTTCCTCGACGGCCTGGTGATCTTCAAGCGCGGCAAGGACAAAAGCCGTCCACCGCTGCCGATCGAAACGCCGGTAACCAACAACATCATCCTGAAGAAACTGCGGGTTGCCTTCGAACTAAAGGAAGACGACATGCACGCGATTCTCAAGGCCGCCGAGTTCCCGGTGTCCAAGCCTGAGTTGAGCGCGCTGTTTCGCAAGTTCGGCCACACCAACTACCGCACCTGCGGTGATCAACTGCTGCGCAATTTCCTCAAGGGCCTGACCCTGCGCGTTCGCAGCTGATTGCTCTGGATTCAGGTGGTCAGCCATCTGAATCCTTATGCTTGCTCATTGCGCTACACAATAATGGCTCCGTTTTTCGCGCCTGAAGACTAGGGTATGCACTGACCCTCAGCCCTCAGGACTCGCCATGCACCCTTACTTTTCCCTGCAAGGCCGCACCGCTCTGGTGACCGGCGGCACCCGTGGTATCGGCAAAATGATCGCCAAGGCTTTCGTAGAGGCCGGGGCGACGGTGTATGTCTGCGCCCGCGACGCCAAGGCCTGTCAGCAGACCGCTGAAGAATTGTGTGCCTTGGGCCGCTGTCACGCCCTCGCCGCCAATCTCGCCAACGAAGAAGATGTGCAGCAATTGGCCACACGCCTGGGCGAACAGATCAGTCACCTGGATATTCTGGTGAACAATGCCGGCACTACGTGGGGCGCGCCACTGGAAAGTTATCCGGTCAAGGGCTGGGAAAAGGTCATGCAACTCAACGTGACCTCGGTGTTCAACTGTATCCAGCAATTCTTGCCACTGTTGCGCAAGGCCGGCTCAGCCGCGAACCCGGCGCGCATCATCAATATCGGCTCGGTGGCCGGGATCTCCTCGTTTGGCGAACAGGCGTACGCCTACGGTCCGAGCAAAGCGGCCCTGCATCAACTGTCGCGGATTCTTGCCCGCGAGCTGGTCAGCCAGCATATCAATGTCAACGTCATCGCCCCCGGACGCTTCCCGAGCAAAATGACCCAACACATCGGTAACGACGAACTGGCACTGGCCGAAGACACCGCGCTGATCCCAATGAAGCGCTGGGGTCGCGAGGAAGAAATGGCCGCGCTGGCCATCAGCCTGGCGAGCACCGCCGGGGCTTACATGACCGGGAATATCATCCCGCTGGATGGTGGGTTTAGTCTCTGAGATTGGCGGTGCGCCCTATCGCGAGCAAGCTCGGCTCCCACACTGGATCTTCTGTGGTCACACTATTTGTGACCACCACAGATCAAATGTGGGAGCCGAGCTTGCTCGCGATAGGGATCTGTCAGTCGTCACCGCTCCAGCGGTCGCTCGGGGTATCATGCCGCCTCCTTATCGCTTCGACCCAGACCATGACCTACAGCGTTTCCCCCATCGGTTTCGTGCGCTCCTGCTTCAAGGAGAAATTCGCCATTCCGCGCCAACCGCAACTGGCGCCTGCCGCCCGCGGCGTTCTGGAGCTGGTCGCGCCGTTTGATCAGGGTGATGCCGTGCAGGGGCTTGAGCAGGTCAGTCATGTCTGGCTGCTGTTCCTGTTTCATCAAGCCCTTGAAGACAAACCACGGCTCAAAGTCCGCCCGCCTCGCTTGGGCGGTAATAAATCCATGGGGGTATTTGCCACCCGTGCCACCCATCGCCCGAACGGCATCGGCCAATCAGTGGTCAAGCTTGACAAAGTCGAAGCCAATCGCCTGTGGATCTCCGGTATCGATTTGCTGGATGGCACACCCATCCTGGACATCAAACCCTACGTGCCTTATGCGGACATCGTCGATACAGCGTCCAATAGCATCGCCAGCGCTGCGCCAGATCTGATTCCGGTGCAGTGGACGGACTTTGCGCTGCAACAGGCCCACGAGCACGCTCAGCGCCTGCAAGAGCCCTTGGTTGAGCTTATCGAGCAGTGCCTGGCCCAAGACCCACGTCCGGCTTACCAGATTCCTACAGCAGAACGCGAATACGGCGCGCAATTTTGGGATCTGGACGTACGCTGGCATTACCCCGAGCCCGGCCTGATCTGCGTGCTGGAAGTCATCCCCGCCGAGTAAATCGCCAGAAACGAAAAAGCCCGCGCTGCCTTCTCAGACAACGCGGGCTGATCGTTCCCACGCTCTGCGTGGGAATGCCTCCGGTGACGCTCTGCGTCACAAGAGCTAAAGGCTTACTTCTCGACGAAGGCGCGCTCGATCAGGTAGTCACCCGGCTCACGCATACGCGGAGAAACCTTCAGACCGAAGCTGTTGAGCACTTCGCTGGTTTCATCGAGCATGCTCGGGCTGCCGCACAGCATGGCGCGGTCGTCCTGCGGGTTGATTGGAGGCAGGCCAATATCGCTGAACAGCTTGCCGCTACGCATCAGGTCGGTCAGACGACCTTCGTTCTCGAACGGCTCGCGGGTCACGGTTGGGTAGTAGATCAACTTGTCACGCAGCGCTTCGCCGAAAAACTCGTTCTGCGGCAGGTGCTCGGTGATGAACTCGCGGTAAGCGACTTCGTTGACGTAACGCACGCCGTGGCACAGGATCACTTTCTCGAAACGCTCGTAGGTTTCCGGATCCTGGATGACGCTCATGAACGGCGCCAGCCCGGTACCGGTGCTGAGCAGGTACAAATGCTTACCAGGCTTCAAATCGTCCAGCACCAGGGTGCCTGTCGGTTTTTTGCTGATGATGATCTCGTCGCCTTCCTTCAAATGCTGCAGTTGGGAAGTCAGCGGACCATCGGGAACCTTGATGCTGAAGAACTCGAGATGCTCTTCCCAGTTCGGGCTGGCAATCGAGTAAGCGCGCATAAGCGGGCGGCCGTTGGGCTGTTGCAGGCCGATCATCACGAACTGACCGTTCTCGAAGCGCAGGCCCGGATCGCGGGTGCACTTGAAGCTGAACAGAGTGTCGTTCCAGTGATGAACACTGAGGACACGCTCGTGGTTCATGTTGCTCATGTACGGGGACTCCTGGGAATTGGTCTGCGCATGCTCTGCGCCTGCTCTGCGAAAAAGGAGCTGCTGAGCGCAATTGCATAGCATTCTAATGGCGGCGACAATATCTGTTAAATGGATTATTAAGATAAGGGTTATCGGTTATATAGATATGCGATTTACTCTCCGTCAACTTCAAGTATTCGTCGCCGTCGCTCAGCAGGAAAGCGTGTCCCGTGCTGCGGGTTTGCTGGCGCTTTCTCAATCGGCCGCCAGCACCTCAATCACGGAGCTTGAGCGCCAATCCAGCTGCCAGCTATTTGATCGCGCCGGCAAACGCCTGAGCCTCAACGCCCTTGGTCGACAATTGCTGCCGCAGGCCGTGGCCCTGCTGGATCAGGCCAAGGAAATCGAGGACCTGCTCAATGGCAAGTCTGGCTTCGGCTCACTGGCGGTCGGTGCCACGCTGACCATCGGCAATTACCTGGCAACCTTGCTGATCGGAAGTTTCATGCAGCGCCATCCCGAAAGCCAGGTGAAACTCCATGTGCAAAACACTGTGAATATCGTGCAACAGGTTGCCCACTATGAAATTGATCTGGGTCTAATCGAAGGCGATTGCAGTCACCCGGATATCGAGGTGCAAAGCTGGGTCGAAGATGAGTTGGTGGTGTTTTGCGCCCCCCAGCACCACTTGGCCAAGCGGGGCCAGGCGAGCATGGAGGAGCTGACTCACGAAGCCTGGATTCTGCGTGAACAGGGCTCAGGCACCCGGCTGACCTTCGACCAGGCCATGCGTCATCACCGCAGCACGTTAAATATCCGCCTCGAACTCGAACACACCGAGGCGATCAAACGCGCAGTGGAGTCGGGACTGGGGATTGGCTGCATTTCGCGCCTGGCACTGCGTGATGCGTTCCGTCGAGGCAGTCTGGTGGCGGTAGAAACACCAGATCTGGACCTGGCGCGGCAGTTCTATTTCATCTGGCACAAACAGAAGTACCAGACCTCGGCCATGCGCGAGTTTCTCGAACTGTGCCGCGCTTTCACTGCCGGGGTGCAGCGCAGTGACGAAATAGTCCTGCCGACGATCGCTTGAGCACTCGTTAAATCAGAATCACCGCCCAGACCACGGCGATCATGCTCAAGGCGACGAGCTGAGCGGCGCTGCCCATGTCCTTGGCATTTTTCGACAAGGGGTGCAGGTCGAGGGAAATCCGGTCGATCGCCGCTTCCACTGCCGAATTGAGCAGTTCGACAATCAATGCCAGCAAACACACGGCGATCAGCACAGCACGCTCAACGCGGCTGACACTGAACAGGAAACTCAACGGAATCAGGATGACGTTGAGCAACACCAATTGCCGGAAGGCCGCCTCCCCCGTGAAGGCCGCGCGCAAGCCGTCGAGAGAGTAGCCGGAGGCGTTGAGGATGCGTTTAAGACCGGTTTGACCTTTGAAAGGCGACATATAAATAGGCAACTGAAAAAAAGGGTGGGGGAACTAGTTTAACGAAAGTCAAAAAAGCGTGAAGAAACAAACCATTAGTTACTGGAAATTGACTCAAGTTGTTGCAAGAGCAAAGCCGCCTGAGTCCGGGTGCGCACGCCCAATTTCCGGAAAATCGCCGTGACATGGGCCTTGATCGTCGCTTCCGAAACGCTCAACTCGTAAGCAATCTGTTTGTTCAGCAAACCTTCACAGACCATGGTCAGTACGCGGAACTGCTGGGGAGTCAGACTGGCCAGCCCAGCGCTGGCCGCTTTGGCTTCGTCCGAGACGCTTACCGCTTCGAACGCTTGTGGTGGCCACCAGACGTCGCCGTCCAGAACACTACGCACCGCTTTCTGAATGACTTCCAGCGAACTTGACTTGGGAATGAAACCGCTCGCGCCGAATTCACGGGAACGTACCATAATCGATGCCTCTTCCTGTGCCGAAACCATCACCACGGGGATCTGCGGGTATTGGCCGCGCAACAACACCAGCCCGGAAAAACCGTAAGCACCCGGCATATTCAGATCCAACAGCACCAGATCCCAGTCAGCCTTTTCGGTCAAACGGGTTTCCAGCTCAGCAATACTCGCAACCTCCACCAGACGAACCTCAGGGCCAAGGCCCAGGGTCACCGCCTGATGCAGTGCGCTACGGAATAAAGGGTGGTCATCGGCAATCAGGATTTCGTATGTGGCCATTTTTCAAATGATCCTGTTTTTTATGGGAGGTCTGATGCGATCAGCCCTCACCAAAGCAACTCAAGATTGCAGCCAGAGTGCTGCAACCAACAGGGCACGTTCAACGCCAATAATCTGGATAAAACGGCGTTTCAAACTTTGGCCGCGCCCTAATCGGCGCCAAGCATGCCCAGCGAAGCCGGGGTGGTCAAGTTGCATGCGCGGCCCGAGGCCCCGTTCTTTTCCAGTATGGGCGACTCATTGCACATGACAGGTGCCGGGTACTGAACGAAGGGCATCAGTTCTGCATGGGCAGGTGTTAAAACATTCAATTGCAGCTGATTTTTTGCATCGAGGTAGTGCTGGCTGAACACGTCAAAATAAGCATCCAGTGCCGATGCAGCCTCCAGATCTCCCGCCAGATCGAGACACAGCGCCGCCACTTCTGCCGTGCACAGGTGTTCGCTACGGGTAGACCTTCGCAAACGGTAACGTGAGAGTTTCTCAGGGAGCAGGCTGAGGATGGGAAAGTCGTCGAAATAGGGGCTTTTGCGAAAAATCTTTCTGGCTTCAGTCCAGGTTGCGTCCAGCAGGATGAATAGCGGTCGCTTCTTGCAGTCTACTTCGACCGTGTGGGTCACCCGCTCAGGCTCAACGTACTCGCCCGGAAATACCAGGTAAGGCTGCCATTGCGGGTCGGATAACAGCTTTAACAGTTGCTGATCCACTTCTGTACGCGACCAGATAAACGCAAAATTGTCGGTCACTACATCAGCGATGAGCCAACCAGTATTGCTGGGTTTGAACACTTCTTTGTTGGTCATGATCAGGCACACCCCGGAGCGGGTCTCGACCTGTGGGCGCCAGGCGCACAGGCAGTGGCTCTCGATCACACGGCAGGCACGGCAACGCGGCGCCCTCCAGCCACGGGCTTGAATCGGCTTGATGCCCTCTTCTTCGCGCTCGTCACGCAGGCGGGCTACAGCGTTCAACGCAAAAGGCGCGGGGGCATGGCTCATCGCAGGCAACGCCGGCGGGGGAGGAAAATCGACACGAAAAAACACTCGGCAGGGCAGAAAGTGTCGGCAGTTTACCAGACCGGTCTGCGCAAGCCTGTACCGTCCACACCTGCTCCCCTATAATTCGCCGCCACTGAACGCACAGTCCTATGGCTGGTCGAAGCACCAGTCACTGAACCAGGAGAGTTTCATGCTGCGCCTTATCGTTCCAACCGTCGCCCTTCTGCTGGCTTTGCCCTTCAGTGCCCAGGCTGCGTCCCTGAAAGACCTCGAACTGAGCAAAATGCTGCAAAAGGTTGCCACAGAAAGCAGCGTTGGCACTCCACGGGCGATCAACGAAGACATTCTCGATCAGGGCTATACCGTTGAAGGCAAAGAGCTGATCAACCACCTCAGCGTGCAGGCAAGCCATGCAGAAAAAATGCGCGCGAATCCGCAAGCAGTGTATTTCCAGCTAGGTGCTACCGTCTGCCGTAACGAGAGCTATCGAAAGTTGATGGCCAAGGGCGCGATCATGCGCTACGAATTCACTGAATATAAAACCAATCGCCCGGTAACCACCGAGCGCTTCAAAGAATCTGACTGCCTACCGCAGAAGAAAAAGTAATCACCTCGAATCTGCGCGTCGCTGCTCATCATCGGCGCGCAGTTCTGCCACCAGCGCTTGCAGATAACGCGAGCGCCGTTCAGCACCTTCTAGACGTCGACGGCACTCATCATCAAAGCTCAGATGGTTGGTCTCAGCCGCCGACTGCAACAACCGATACAGCTGCGTATCGATCTCCAGAATCACTCTGGTCATTTCAAGCCTCCTTGCCTCCCTGCCTACGCTGACTCGCCAATAATTGCGGGATCAAACCCTCAGCGTTAATACCTTGCGCGCTACCCTCGACGCAAAGATGTCTTACTGTGGCTGTAACTTAGTAAATCAGAGCCAGAGCGTTCCAGCTCAGGTTCTGACGAGCGGTGAAACTCCGTTGTGAGTCGGCAATAACCTATTGCCAGCCAAGACTTTCCAGGCCCATGATCAAGTCAGCACAAATCGCCAAGAGGGTCTAGATTCAGAGTATTCCTATTAATTTTCCGGGGCAGAAAAGGGGGTTGCCCAACTGTGTATTGCAGTTCGAATGTTTCTCTAATCCAAGGAAAAAACAGAACCTGTATGGATGGCTCGATCGCCACATCAGTGCTTCACGATCCTGTCGAGTCAGGCAGTAGTGCTCAGGCGTTAGCCCGGGCTGACAGCGACACATGCAGTGTCGTGGCGCTGGCGAATATCTCGCCCGTGCCAAGGGTTCTGTGCAGAAGGAGAAGTTGAATGCCTTATCAACCGAATGACCTCCTAAGCCGTCATTTTCAAAGCAACGGCAGCGACCTCACCAGTAAGGTCGAAGAGCAACTCAACCTGGTTGCACCCAATAGTCCGAATATCCCGATTTACCGCGACATGATGTTGACTATCCTGCGCATGGCCCAAGAAGACCACAATCGCTGGAACGCCAAGATCACCCTACAAGCTCTGCGCGAACTTGAGCACGCCTTCCGTGTGCTGGAAAAATTCAAAGGTCGGCGCAAGGTCACTGTCTTTGGGTCGGCACGTACGCCGATCGAACACCCCCTCTACGGCCTGGCCCGAGAACTCGGTGCGGCGCTGGCTCGCTCGAACCTGATGGTCATCACGGGTGCCGGCGGAGGCATCATGGCTGCCGCCCACGAAGGCGCGGGTCTCGAACACAGCCTTGGATTCAATATCACCCTGCCGTTCGAGCAGCATGCGAATCCAACCGTCGAAGGCACAGAAAACCTGCTGCCTTTCCACTTTTTCTTTACCCGCAAATTGTTTTTCGTCAAAGAGGCTGATGCTCTGGTGCTCTGCCCAGGCGGCTTCGGCACGCTGGACGAAGCGCTGGAAGTACTGACACTGATCCAGACCGGCAAAAGCCCGCTGGTACCGGTGGTGCTGCTGGATGCGCCAGGCGGAAGTTTTTGGCAAAGCGCCCTGGACTTTATCCACAATCAACTGGAGGCCAATCGCTACATTCTGCCCAGCGACATGAAGCTGATCTGTCTGGTGTACAGCGCCGAAGAGGCCGTGGATCAGATCAACCAGTTCTACAGCAACTTCCACTCCAGCCGCTGGCTGAAGCATCAGTTTGTTATTCGCATGAATCACCCGTTGAGCGAGCGGGCGCTCGAGCATATGCAAGGGGCCTTTGCCGACCTGTGCCTGAGCGATCACTTTCATCAACATGCTTACAGTGGCGAGGAGCACGACGAAGCGCAGTTCAGCCACTTGGCGCGACTGGCGTTTACCTTCAATGCACGTGATCACGGCCGTCTGCGCGAGCTGGTCGATTTCATCAACCTGCCGGAAAACTGGGCCAAAGCCCAACCCATGCCTCAGCAGCGCGCACGTGAACCGATCAAGGTCACTTGATTGACAAGCAACTCAGTGGTTCGCGCCCTCTAAGCCCTCCAAATAAAATACACAGCGGGGCGAGCCACAACAGTCAGTCATCCATCCCGCGGCCGCTCAACAAGCGGCCGATCATTTCCATTGAATAACCTCGATAACTCAGAAAGCGGCCTTGTTTGGCCCGCTCGCGGGCGTCTATCGGCAAATGCCCGGCAAACTTGCGGCGCCAGGTGTCTTCCAGTTGCTCTTGCCAACTGATGCCACACTCGCGCAAGGCCAGTTCGATATCGGCACGCTGAAGGCCGCGCTGGCTCAACTCTTCGCGAATGCGCAAAGGGCCATAGCCGGAACGGGCACGGTAGGAGACGAAGCTTTCGAGGTAGCGGGATTCAGACAGCAGGCCCTCTTCCGTCAGACGGTCAAGTGCAGTGTCGATCATGTCAGGAGAGGCGCCGCGCTGACGCAGTTTACGCGTCAGCTCGACTCGACCGTGCTCGCGTCGCGCGAGCAGGTCCATTGCGGTTCGCCGCACTGCGACGAGTGTATCGAGTACGGCAGTCATCGGATCAATCAGATATCAGCGTCGGCCAGATCGTCAACCGTCTCGCGGGTCGCATTGGCTTTGACGTCCGGCGTAGGGGTCAGCAGCTTGTCGCGGATTTGCTTCTCAAGGGCCGCGGCAATATCCGGGTTGTCCTGCAGGAACTTGGCCGAGTTGGCCTTGCCCTGACCGATCTTGCTGCCATTGTAGGCATACCAGGCTCCGGATTTTTCCACGAAGCCATGCAGCACACCGAGGTCGATCATCTCGCCGTTCAGGTAGATACCCTTGCCGTAAAGAATCTGGAACTCGGCCTGACGGAACGGCGGAGCCACTTTGTTCTTGACGACTTTGACGCGGGTTTCACTACCAACGACTTCGTCACCTTCTTTCACCGCGCCAGTACGACGGATGTCCAGACGAACCGAAGCGTAGAACTTCAGCGCGTTACCACCGGTGGTGGTTTCCGGGCTGCCGAACATCACGCCGATTTTCATACGGATCTGGTTGATGAAGATAACCAGGCAGTTGGCGTTTTTGATGTTACCGGTGATTTTACGCAGCGCCTGGGACATCAGACGGGCTTGCAGGCCCACGTGCATGTCGCCCATTTCGCCTTCGATCTCGGCTTTTGGCACCAGAGCTGCCACGGAGTCGATGACGATCACGTCGATGGCGTTGGAGCGCACCAGCATGTCGGTGATTTCCAGCGCTTGCTCACCGGTATCTGGCTGGGAAACCAGCAGGTCGTCGACGTTGACGCCCAGTTTGCCAGCGTATTCCGGATCCAGTGCGTGCTCGGCGTCGACGAAGGCGCAAGTGGCGCCCATCTTCTGTGCCTGAGCAATCACGGAGAGGGTCAGCGTGGTTTTACCCGAAGACTCTGGACCGTAGATTTCAACGATACGGCCTTTTGGCAGACCGCCAATACCGAGTGCGATGTCCAGACCCAGAGAGCCAGTAGAGATAGCCGGGATCGCCTGACGGTCGTGATCGCCCATACGCATTACGGCACCCTTGCCGAATTGACGTTCGATCTGACCCAGGGCCGCAGCCAAGGCTTTCTTCTTGTTGTCGTCCATTAAAGTCCTCACGTAATCAATAAGGCCTGACGGCCAACACCTGTATAAGTAGCCAGTATTATTCCACAGCGTTTGAGGATCGCCTACCCCTGATTTGAGATTTCTCCCGCAGCATGCTGCAGCAGCCCCTCTAGCGCGGCCTTCACCGTTTGTCGGCGGACGTCATCGCGGTTACCGGGGAAGTACCGGCACTCGCTATTGATTGCCTCGCCCACCCCCCAGGCCAGCCAAACAGTGCCCACCGGCTTCTGTGGCGAACCACCGTCCGGCCCGGCCACGCCGCTGACGGCGACGGTAAAACGCGCACGACTTTTGTCTTGCGCGCCACGGACCATGGCCTCGACCACTTCACGACTGACCGCACCCACCTGATCGAACAACTCAGTGGGAACATTCAATTGCAGGGTTTTCTGACGATTGGAATAGGTGACATAACCAGCCTCGAACCAGGCCGAACTGCCCGCAATCCGGGTAATGGCTTCGGCGATCCCGCCACCGGTGCAAGACTCGGCGGTGCTGACGTGGGCATTCAGAACCTGCAAACGCCTGCCAAGTTCGGCGGCAAGCTGGGTGATTTCGTCCATGGTCCTCTCCTGATCTGGCTGGCGTGAGGCCTACCGTACACGAGCGTATCGCGCTTGCAAGACGCTTGGTCGGTCAAAATGTTAATGGACGATGGCTCTAATGTAAGGCTGACAAGCCTTTGGTCCTGATTGCTGAAAGCTATCTAGTGATCCTGACTGGCATCACGCGGCGGCACTTCGCAAATACCCAGCTTCCTGGCCGCCCACCGCTCATACAGTCCGATGGCCATATCAGCCCCAGCCATAGAGGTCAGACAACCGAAGGCGCAAGCAGTCCAGATCGACACACCGGCGGCGTACAACAGCATGATCGCCGAGACCCCGCAGACCATGCTGGCCCCAGAGCGCAGGGCCAGACGCCGGATCAGCGACCAGCCGCGGGCGCCCTCCTTGTCGGCACGCCACATTTCGCCAGACACCCCGCCGACCAGCGCCAGGACGATGACCAGCCAGACCGGCATGTCCAGCAACGCTTGTTGCTCGTTTGTCATCTCACGCCTCCGGAAATTGAAAAGCCAACGAGTTGGCCGGTAATGAATCGGTTTTGCTTGTGCATCAAGTCGTGCATATCTCTGTGCAACCCATGTAAGACCGCGCCCCTGTCCGCCGGATAACTGTTTACGGTGCTTTACGTTGCACACCCGGGTCAGTTGCCAACCCTCTGAACTGTTGAGGCCAGTTCATCGCTGCCTTTACCGTGGAACTAAAGATCTTCGTTACGAGCCGTTGCTGGGTGGCTCGGGACAAAGATTATGCATGGATGCATGTACAGTCAATGCATAAATGCAATTATTTATGCGCTAAAAATGCATCAGCACATCAAGACCGTATAGGCAAAGGCTCAGGCGGCTTTCTACAGACGAAAAAAAGCCCCGCTCAGTGGCAAGGCTTTATCTGACAGCGGTGAGGCTAGCGGGCGTACATGCCCCACCAGAAGACGTGACCAAGGATGGCGATCTGCTCTTCCTGGACTTCCTGGAAGGTGTAGTCCTCATCCGGATGCTCATCACGATTGAAGCTGCGCAGACGAATTCCGGAAGGCAGACGGTAGAGCTGCTTCACCCGAAGCTGGCCGTTATGGTTGATCGCATAAAGGTCGCCGTCGACGATATCGCCGATCGCGCACTTGCCGGCATTGACCCCGACCGTGGCGCCGTCACGCAGCACCGGCAGCATGCTGTTACCGCGAACGGTCACGCATTTGGCCTGGTCAAACTGCACACCGTTGTGCCGCAGGCTGCGCTTGCCGAAGCGCAAGCTTGCCTTCTCGCTTTCTTCGATGACGAATCTTCCTGATCCAGCAGCCAATTCAACCTCACGAAGAAAGGGGATCGACACCTCGTCATCATCGACAGGGGTATCGTCATCCCACAGGCTTATGTCCTTGAGTTCCGAATGCAACTCGTCGCGCACCGCCCCTTTGGCCGGCACAACATCCGCGCGCCCGCGCAATTGATCGGTGCTCATACGGAAGTACTCGGCGATTCGCGAGATGTGCTTATCCGAAGGATCGACGATCTTGCCGCTGAGAATGCGCGAGAGGGTGGATTGAGGCACGCCGGTTCGACGGTGAAGCTCCGTGGGGGAGATCCCGTTGCGATCGAGCAGCTCTCTTAAGACAGTAGAAACGTTGCGTTTTTGCATAACGCGCATATTGAAGGTTCTTTGTGTCGATGACAAATGCTGATTTGCATAATTTATGCATAGCCCTCTGTCTAATGACCTGACCCTTCATGCCTGCGAAGGGCGGACTGCCCGTGGTAACCTTGCGCCCATCGCGAAAAAGCCGGACCGCCGGGTCCAAATTTTGCCCCTCATTTTTAACGAATCGCTCTAAACCACTGATGAATAAAGCACTTTCAGACTTATCCAGCCACACACCGATGATGCAGCAGTACTGGCGCCTGAAGAACCAGCACCCTGACCAGCTGATGTTTTACCGCATGGGTGACTTCTACGAGATCTTCTACGAAGACGCGAAGAAGGCTGCCAAGTTGCTGGACATCACCCTGACCGCGCGCGGGCAGTCGGCCGGACAGGCAATTCCGATGTGTGGGATTCCTTACCACGCAGCCGAAGGCTACCTGGCGAAACTGGTGAAGCTCGGCGAGTCGGTGGTGATCTGTGAGCAAGTCGGTGATCCGGCGACCAGCAAAGGCCCCGTGGACCGGCAGGTGGTGCGCATCATCACCCCGGGGACGGTCAGTGATGAAGCGCTGCTCGACGAGCGCCGGGACAACCTGATTGCGGCGGTACTGGGCGACGAGCGCCTGTTCGGTCTGGCCGTGCTGGACATCACCAGCGGTAACTTTACCGTTGTAGAAATTAAAGGCTGGGAAAACCTGTTGGCGGAGCTGGAGCGCGTCAACCCGGTCGAACTGATGATCCCGGATGATTGGCCAAAGGATCTGCCGGCCGAAAAACGCCGTGGTGTACGTCGCCGTGCGCCGTGGGATTTCGAGCGAGACTCGGCGCTCAAAAGCCTTTGCCAACAATTCTCTACCCAGGACCTGAAAGGCTTTGGCTGCGAGAACCTGACCCTGGCCATCGGCGCCGCGGGCTGCCTGCTCAGCTACGCCAAAGAAACCCAGCGCACCGCCCTGCCGCACTTGCGCAGCCTGCGCCACGAACGCCTCGACGACACCGTGGTACTGGACGGTGCGAGCCGTCGCAATCTGGAGCTGGACACCAACCTCGCCGGCGGACGCGAAAATACCCTGCAGTCGGTGGTCGACCGTTGCCAGACCGCCATGGGCAGCCGCCTGTTGACTCGCTGGTTGAACCGTCCGCTGCGTGACTTGCAGATATTGCAGGCGCGACAGACCTCGATCACCTGCCTGCTCGATGGCTATCGCTTCGAAAAGCTACAACCGCAGCTCAAAGAAATCGGCGATATCGAACGGATCCTCGCTCGGATCGGCCTGCGTAACGCCCGCCCACGGGACCTGGCGCGTCTACGCGATGCGCTGGCGGCCTTGCCGGAACTGCAAGTGGCCATGACCGAACTTGAGGCCCCCCACCTCAACCAACTGGCCGTGACCACCAGCACCTATCCTGAGCTTGCGGCCCTGCTGGCAAAAGCCATTATCGACAACCCGCCGGCGGTGATCCGTGATGGCGGCGTGTTGAAAACCGGTTACGACGCCGAGCTGGATGAACTGCAATCGTTGAGCGAAAACGCCGGGCAGTTCCTGATCGACCTCGAAGCCCGGGAAAAAGCCCGTACCGGCCTTGCCAACCTGAAAGTCGGCTACAACCGGATTCACGGCTATTTCATTGAGTTGCCAAGTAAGCAGGCAGAACAGGCACCGGCTGACTACATTCGCCGTCAGACCCTCAAAGGTGCCGAGCGCTTTATCACCCCGGAGCTCAAAGCCTTCGAAGATAAAGCCTTGTCCGCCAAGAGTCGCGCACTGGCTCGCGAGAAGATGCTCTACGAAGCCCTGCTCGAGAACCTGATCGGCCACCTGCCGCCGCTGCAAGACACCGCTGCAGCATTGGCCGAACTGGATGTGCTGAGCAATCTGGCGGAGCGTGCACTGAACCTGGACCTGAACTGCCCGAGCTTCGTCAGCGAGCCGTGCATGCGCATCACCCAGGGTCGTCACCCGGTGGTCGAACAAGTGCTGAGCACGCCGTTCGTGGCCAACGACCTCAACCTGGATGACAGCACCCGGATGCTGGTGATCACCGGTCCGAACATGGGCGGTAAATCCACTTACATGCGACAAACCGCGTTGATCGTGTTGCTGGCGCATATCGGCAGTTTCGTACCGGCCGCCAGTTGCGAGTTGTCTCTGGTAGACCGCATCTTCACCCGTATCGGCTCCAGTGATGACCTGGCCGGAGGCCGTTCGACCTTCATGGTCGAAATGAGCGAAACCGCGAACATCCTGCACAACGCCACCGAACGCAGCCTGGTGTTGATGGACGAAGTCGGTCGCGGCACCAGCACCTTTGACGGTCTGTCCCTGGCTTGGGCTGCGGCCGAACGCCTGGCCCACCTGCGGGCCTATACGCTGTTTGCCACCCACTACTTTGAATTGACGGTACTGCCGGAAAACGAGCCGCTAGTGGCCAACGTTCATCTCAATGCTACCGAGCACAACGAACGCATCGTCTTCCTGCACCACGTCCTGCCGGGCCCAGCCAGTCAGAGCTACGGTTTGGCGGTTGCACAACTGGCCGGAGTGCCGACGGAGGTGATCGTTCGGGCTCGCGAGCATCTGAGCCGCCTGGAAACCACCAGTCTGCCCCATGAAGTGCCACGTCCTGTGAAGGGTAAGCCGTCCACCCCACAACAGAGCGATATGTTCGCCTCTCTGCCCCATCCGGTGCTGGATGAGCTGGCCAAACTTGATCTGGATGACTTGACCCCGCGCAGAGCGCTAGAAATGCTCTATACATTGAAGACACGGATCTAACGCATATGTGTGCAAGCTGTTAGAATCTCGCGCGGTTTGGGATGCTGCAGGCTATTAGCCTGGTCTGCAGACTATCGCTCCCGAACCTGGCGACCCCGTCCTGTAGGGGCTCCGCTGCCGCCGCCTGAGGAGAGAATTAGAAATGACCTTCGTCGTCACCGACAACTGCATCAAGTGCAAGTACACCGACTGCGTAGAAGTCTGTCCGGTGGACTGCTTTTACGAAGGCCCGAACTTCCTGGTGATTCACCCGGATGAGTGCATTGACTGCGCGCTTTGTGAGCCAGAATGCCCTGCTGTGGCCATTTTCTCCGAAGATGAAGTCCCGGAAGAGATGCAAGAATTCATTCAGTTGAACGTTGAGCTGGCCGAAATCTGGCCCAACATCACTGAGAAGAAAGAATCGCTGCCGGATGCAGAAGAGTGGGATGGCGTGAAGGGCAAGATCAAAGACCTCGAACGCTAATAACCACCGCGTCCCCGAAAAGGCCCCTTGTGGGCCTTTTTGCTTTGTAGGCAGGCAAAAAAAGGGGCGGTATGACCCGCCCACATTTTTTCCTTAGTCCCTGTGTTCCTTTTCATCGTCCTGATGAATCGCTTCCTGCGATGTCCTTGACCATCGTCCTTGATGGCTGTGTCTATCCGTTGACACAGCACTGATAGTAGAGAGTTCCCCGCCAAGAGCAATCGCACAGACCCAGCGAAACAGTGAGTAATCTGCTGCCGCGCCTTAAAAAAAGATCTTTTAAATCAACCTATTAAGAAAAGTCAGCGACGCCAATGGACGTCTACCCTTAGGCAAAAAAACCGAACACTTACGAAAGAGTAGGCCAAGGCTTACACGAGCAAAAGACTAAACCTGAAACGACGACAGAGCCCTGCTGGCCCGTCAGCTTTATTAAGCACAATAAAAAACCCCGAGGCAGTCGGGGCTTTTCATTGCCAAGCTAATGCGTTCCAGTTACTGGAACAGCGACTCACTCGACAGACCGTTTTTCTCAAGGATTTCTCGAAGGCGTTTGAGGCCTTCAACCTGAATCTGTCTGACCCGCTCGCGGGTCAGGCCAATCTCCAGGCCTACATCTTCCAGCGTACTGCTCTCGTGGCCACGCAGCCCGAAGCGGCGTATCACCACCTCTCGCTGCTTGTCAGTCAGCTCCGAGAGCCACTGATCGATGCTTTGCGACAGATCATCGTCCTGGAGCAACTCGCAAGGGTCGGTTGGACGGTCATCTGTCAGGGTGTCCAGCAGGGTTTTATCCGAATCCGGACCCAGTGAGACGTCGACCGAAGAAACCCGCTCATTGAGGCCCAGCATGCGCTTGACCTCGCCTACCGGTTTTTCCAGCAGGTTAGCGATTTCTTCAGGGGAAGGTTCGTGATCGAGCTTTTGAGTCAGTTCACGTGCTGCCCGCAGGTAGACGTTGAGCTCTTTGACCACATGGATCGGCAACCGGATGGTCCGGGTCTGATTCATGATTGCGCGCTCGATGGTCTGACGAATCCACCACGTTGCGTAGGTCGAAAAGCGGAAGCCGCGTTCCGGATCAAATTTCTCCACCGCACGGATCAAGCCGAGGTTGCCCTCTTCGATCAGATCGAGCAGCGATAGCCCACGATTGACGTAGCGTCGGGCGATTTTCACCACCAGTCGCAGGTTGCTTTCAATCATGCGCTTGCGCCCGGCCGGATCACCACTCTGCGACAAACGCGCAAAATGAACTTCTTCTTCCGGAGAGAGCAATGGAGAAAAGCCGATTTCATTGAGATACAACTGAGTCGCATCGAGCGCTCGGGTGTAATCGATGTACTTATGCTGTTTTAGTGAAGCGGAGTGTTTGGATTTTGCGCGAACCGAAGGTGCAGCAGATCCCTCATTCGACATCGAATCCGTAGCGACGCCGGCCTCCATAAGGAGAACCTCATCGTCGATGTCAAACTCCGGCACTTCTTTACTGAGAGCCATTGTTATAGTCCTTTGGTGAGTTCGACCTCAAGCTCAAGCGGCGCCTTTATCCTTGGCAACGCTGGAGCCTGTTCCTAAGTACGTGAAGGAACAGGCTGGTAACGGATCAACGACGTGGCAGGAATTGCAGCGGATCTACAGGTTTACCCTGACGGCGAATCTCAAAGTGCAGTTTCACCCGGTCTGTACCAGTTGACCCCATTTCGGCAATTGCCTGTCCGACTTTGACCTGCTGCCCCTCCCGAACCAATAGCCTACGGTTGTGGCCGTAAGCACTTACGTAGGTATCGCTGTGTTTGATAATGACCAATTCGCCGTAGCCCCGCAAGCCACTCCCGGCGTAAACAACCGTCCCATCAGATGCAGCTAAAACAGGCTGTCCCAAATCTCCGGCGATATCAATGCCTTTATTCAAACTGCCGTTTGAAGAGAATTTCCCGATCAAAATGCCGTTGGAAGGCCACCCCCACCCGGTCGGTGCAGGCCCTGCAGGCGGAAGCGGAGCAGGCGCCGGCTTGCTTGCGACACTGGCTGTAGCGCCAGCTGTAGCTCCTGCCGTGGTGTCGATTGCAGTGCCGACCGGACGACGAGTTATCGTGAATTTACTGGAAGAGGAAGGTGTTAAATCCGATGTTGAAACGACGGTTGTCGGTGTTGTCGGTGTTGAACCTGAACGGCCGTCAAAGCGAATCGTCTGACCCGGGTGAATCGTATAAGGCACAGGAATATTGTTGCGTGCCGCCAGGGCTTTGTAGTCCCAACCATAACGAAAGGCGATCGAGAACAATGTATCGCCGCGGCGAACAACATATTGGCCAGTGGTTACGACCGGTTTCTGGGGCGCCGCGTTATTGCGGTCAACCACCCGCGCACTGCTGCCCGAAGGGTTGCTGGAACACGCAACCAACATGGAACTCAAGACAAGGCCAATCACCAGTCGCTGAAAGCTTGTTATACCCATACGCTGCGCAATGACTGTGAGACTCACCCGCCGCTCCCTATGTGGTGGCTGATAATAAATTTTGCCTGTTCAGGCCTGGAATGTCGCCAGTATAACCGCACGCTCATCCTTTACCGCCGTCAAAGCCAAATAGAGAAATGCAAACGATTGCTGACCGACGCTCAATCACGTTTATCTGAACAATCGCGCTGTAAGACAAACGCCATCGAGCAGAATTCATCGCGTTTAAATAAAAGATCAGGCCAATGGCCCATTGAGCAAAGGCACAAAGCGCACAGCGCCCAAAACCTGCCGAGAGAAGCCCTGTTCTTCACGGATGATCAACATCAATTGTTGCACTTCGCCAGCGCCAACTGGAATCACCAAGCGCCCGCCAGGGGCCAGTTGATCGAGCAAGGCCTGAGGAACGTCGGTGGCAACCGCGGTAACAATGATGCCGTTGTACGGCGCCAGCGCCGGCCAGCCTTCCCAACCATCCCCCCAACGAAACACCACGTTACGCAGGTTCAACTCGACCAGGCGTTCCTTGGCGCGGTCCTGCAAAACCTTTATCCGCTCAACCGAGAACACCCGCTCAACCAGTTGCGAGAGGACCGCCGTCTGATAGCCAGACCCGGTACCAATCTCCAGAACTTTGTCCAGCGGGCCAGCTGCCAACAACAGCTCGCTCATGCGAGCCACCATATAAGGCTGAGAGATCGTCTGGTTATGGCCGATCGGTAACGCGGTGTCTTCATAGGCGCGGTGTGCCAGCGCCTCATCGACGAAGAGATGACGCGGAGTACGACGGATCACTTCCAGTACCTGGGCGTTGGTCAGTCCCTCTTCGTACAACCGCTGAATCAAGCGCTCGCGAGTTCGTTGAGACGTCATACCGATACCTCGACGCAACAGGTCGTCTTGTTCACGCCCCATCAGCGCAGCCCCTCCAGCCAGCCATCGAGGCTACTGAAGGCATCATTGAAGGTGCGATCGAGCTGCAACGGGGTGATCGAAACATAACCTTGCATCACCGCATGAAAGTCAGTGCCCGGGCCTCCATCTTCGGCATCACCTGCCGCTGCGATCCAGTAACCGGCCTTGCCTCGTGGATCAACCACTTTCATCGGCGCCGCAGCACGGGCGCGATGGCCCAGACGAGTCAGCTGGATGCCACGAATGTGATCAAGCGGCAGATTGGGGATATTCACGTTCAGCACGGTACGCGGCGGCAAATCCAGCAGGGCTTGAGCCTCTACCAGTTTGCGCGCGAAGTATGCGGCGGTCGACAGGTTCTCGACCTGACGCGACACCAGCGAAAAGGCAAAGGATGGACGCTTGAGAAAACGCCCCTCGAGTGCCGCCGCGACAGTACCGGAATACAGCACATCGTCACCCAGATTGGCGCCGAGGTTAATCCCCGAAACCACCATGTCCGGCTCGCGCTCCAACAGACCATTGAGGCCCAGGTGAACACAATCGGTGGGTGTTCCGTTGATGCTGATAAAGCCGTTTGCCAAGGTTTGCGGGTGCAACGGACGGTCGAGCGTCAGCGAGCTGCTGGCGCCGCTTTTGTCTTGATCCGGGGCGATAACCACGCACTCGGTGTAATCCGCCAGCGCAGCATAAAGCGCGGCGAGACCGGGTGCTGTTACCCCATCGTCGTTAGAAATCAGAATACGCATGAGCTGTCCGTCTGCCCCACCGGCACCAGATCGACGAGTTCGCGCACCAATACAGTGGCGAAGCATCCGGCCGGCAGGACGAATTCCAGTTGCAGAATGTCCAGCGAGGGATAATGCCACGTCAACCCGCCAATGGGCAGCCGCAGGATGCGACGTTCGTGGCTCATTCCCGCTTTAATCAACCAATCGCGCAAATCAGCTTCGTGGGCAGCGACTTCCTGCTCAAGCACATGCGTTGCGCCGGTCGCCGGTGACTCACCCTCGCCCCACTGCGGCCCGGTCGGGTGCAGATCAAGAATGGCCAGACGCGGGTCGCTGCATTCCGCTTCGCCTGCCGGGAAAAAGCTGCGGCTATCGGTGAACGCGAGCAAATCACCAACCTGAGCTTGCTGCCAACTGCCATCGGCGACACGCGCAGCCAGCACCTGATTGAACAGATAACTGCGGGCAGTAGAAAGCAGACGGGAACGCACATTGCGCTGCTCCGGCAGCGCCTTGCGAGCGGCCCAGTCACGGGCATCGACCAGATTGCCGCCGTTATGACCAAAGCGTTGGGCGCCGAAATAGTTCGGAATGCCCTGCCTGGCGATCAGTTGCAGGCGTTCTTCTATAGCCGCCTTGTCCCCCGCCAGTTGAGTCAAACGCAAAGTAAACCCGTTGGCCGCGTGGGCACCGCGTTGCAATTTACGTTTATGCCGAGCGCTTTTCAGGATTTTCAGCGTGTCGTTTTCCGCCGCCGACAAATCGGGGTCGGCCTTGCCAGGCAGCTGCAGGCTGAACCATTGCCGGGTCAGTGCCTGACGATCCTTCAAACCCGCGTAACTCACAGTACGTAGAGGCACACCCGCGGCCTTGGCAATGCGCCGGGCCGCGTCTTCGGTATTCAGGCCGCGTTTTTCCACCCACAACCACAGGTGTTCACCGTCGCCGCTCAGTGGAATATCAAGGACTTCATCGACCTGAAAATCTTCAGCCGTCGCTTTCAGGACCGCCGTTCCCAGAGGTTCGCCATAGGCACGCGGGCCGAGCAATTGCAGTTCATTCATGCGCGCAGCAACAAGGCAACGGAGTGCACGGCAATGCCTTCTTCGCGACCGACAAAGCCGAGCTTTTCGGTGGTGGTAGCTTTTACGTTCACTTGATCCAACTCAACTTGAAGATCCGCGGCAATCAGCGCGCGCATCGATTCGATATGCGGAGCCATTTTTGGCGCCTGGGCAACGATGGTGTTATCGACGTTGGCGACTTTCCAGCCTTTGGCCTGAACCAATGCGACGACGTGCCGCAACAGGGCGCGACTGTCAGCACCCTTGAATTGCGGGTCGGTGTCCGGAAAGTGTTTACCGATATCCCCCAACGCGGCAGCACCGAGCAACGCATCGCTCAGGGCATGCAGCAAGACGTCACCGTCGGAGTGGGCGAGCAGCCCGAAGCTGTGTGCAATCCGCACGCCGCCCAGAGTGATGAAATCGCCTTCAGCGAAACGGTGCACATCATAGCCGTGGCCAATACGCATAAAAAAACGCCCCGATTTAGTCAGGGCGTGATTCTACCTGCTTTGTCGGACATTAGGCGTTTAGAGCGCGCCCATGATGCTGCAAGTGATCATCGATGAAGCTGGCGATAAAGAAATAGCTATGGTCGTAGCCAGGCTGCAGTCGCAAGGTCAGTGGATGATCTGCGAGTTTGGCCGCTTGTTGCAACGCTTCGGGCTTGAGCTGAGTCGCCAGAAAATCATCGCGATCGCCTTGGTCCACCAGCAACGGCAACTTCTCGCTCGCTTCGGCGATCAACGCACAGGCATCCCACTCGCGCCAACGCGCGCGCTCTTCACCGAGATAGCGCGAGAAAGCCTTCTGACCCCAAGGGCAATCCATCGGATTATTGATCGGCGAAAAAGCCGACACCGACTGATAACGTCCAGGGTTACGCAATGCACACACCAGCGCGCCGTGGCCACCCATGGAGTGACCACTGATCCCACGCTTGTCGGACGCCGGGAAATGCGCTTCGACCAGTGCCGGTAATTCCTGCACCACGTAGTCATGCATCCGATAGTGTTTGGCCCAGGGTTCTTGCGTGGCATTCAGGTAAAAACCCGCTCCCAGTCCAAAATCCCAGGCACCCTCCGGATCATCCGGTACATCGGCGCCGCGCGGGCTGGTGTCCGGCGCGACGATGATCAGTCCGAGTTCGGCCGCCATCCGCATAGCGCCGGCCTTGTGCATGAAGTTCTCGTCGGTGCAGGTCAAACCGGACAACCAATACAGCACCGGCAACTTGCCACCCTGCTCCGCTTGCGGCGGCAGGTATACGGCAAACACCATGTCGCAGCCGAGGACTTCGGAATGGTGCTTGTAGCGTTTGTGCCAGCCGCCGAAGCTTTTCTGGCAGGACAGGTTTTCCAGACTCATGGCCGACCTCAGAAATGGATAACGGTACGGATGCTTTTACCTTCATGCATCAGATCGAAAGCCTTGTTGATGTCTTCCAGGCCCATGGTGTGAGTAATGAATGTATCCAGCGGAATCTCACCGGTCTGCGCCATTTCAACGTAGCTCGGCAACTCGGTACGACCACGCACGCCACCAAAGGCAGAACCGCGCCAGACCCGGCCAGTCACCAACTGGAACGGACGGGTAGAGATTTCCTGACCTGCACCGGCCACACCGATGATCACCGACTCGCCCCAACCTTTGTGGCAGCACTCAAGTGCGGCGCGCATCAGTTGTACGTTGCCGATGCACTCAAAGGAGAAGTCCACACCGCCGTCAGTCATGTCGACGATGACGTCCTGAATCGGACGATCGAAGTCTTTTGGATTCACACAATCGGTCGCGCCCAGTTGCTTGGCAATTTCGAATTTGGCCGGGTTGATGTCGATGGCAATGATGCGCCCAGCCTTGGCTTTGACCGCACCGATCACCGCCGACAAACCAATACCGCCCAGACCGAAGATCGCCACGGTATCGCCCGGCTTGACCTTGGCGGTATTGATCACTGCACCGATCCCGGTGGTGACGCCGCAACCCAGCAGGCAGACCTTTTCCAGCGGTGCTTCTTTAGGAATCTTCGCCACCGAAATTTCTGGCAGTACGGTGTATTCGGAGAAGGTAGAAGTACCCATGTAGTGGAAAATCGGCTGACCTTTGTAGGAAAAACGCGAGGTGCCGTCGGGCATCAAGCCTTTGCCCTGGGTCGCGCGAATGGCCTGGCAAAGATTGGTTTTACCCGACAGGCAGAATTTGCATTTGCCGCACTCGGGCGTGTAGAGCGGGATCACGTGATCGCCGACCGCTACCGAGGTCACGCCCTCGCCGATCGCCTCGACCACCGCGCCACCTTCGTGGCCAAGGATCGATGGAAAGATGCCTTCCGGATCCGCGCCCGACAGGGTGTAGGCATCGGTATGGCAGACACCGGAAGCGACGACTCGTAGCAGGACTTCACCAGCCTTGGGCATGGCGACATCGACTTCAACGATCTCAAGGGGTTTCTTGGCCTCGAAGGCAACGGCAGCGCGCGACTTGATCATCCAGCTTCTCCAGTGAATAAAAACGAGACAAGGAGTGTAAAACATTGCCTGACGATGAATAATCCGATCAAAAGCAAAACATTATTGCCGTACAGGGATAATCTGCATGCAAATCTCTTTATGAATGAGAATAGCTGGGGCTGGGAAGGCATCGACGAGTTTGTCGCCGTCGCCGAGTGCAGCCAATTCACCGCAGCCGCTGAACGCCTTGGTGTTTCGTCGTCGCACATCAGTCGGCAGATCGTCCGACTCGAGGAGCGTCTGCAAACCCGACTGCTCTACCGAAGCACCCGCCGGGTGACGCTGACCGAGGCCGGACAGACCTTCTTGCAGCATTGCCAGCGTTTGCAGGATGGTCGCGAAGAGGCTTTGCGCGCAGTCGGTGACCTGACCAGCGAACCCAAAGGCATGCTGCGCATGACCTGTGCCGTGGCTTACGGAGAGCGCTTTATAGTGCCGTTGGTGACCCGTTTCATGGGGCTCTATCCACAACTGCGAGTGGATATCGAGCTGAGCAACCGCCCGCTCGATCTGGTGCATGAAGGTCTGGATCTGGCGATCCGCTTGGGCCGCCTGCAGGACTCGCGACTGGTCGCCACTCGCCTGGCACCACGGCGCATGTATCTGTGCGCCTCACCGTCATATCTCGAACGTTATGGCCGGCCGCACAGCTTGTCCGAACTGAGTCGGCATAACTGCCTGATCGGCAGTTCGGATATCTGGCAGCTGGAACAGAACGGGCGGGAGTTTTCGCAACGTGTGCAAGGAAACTGGCGCTGCAACAGTGGGCAGGCAGTGCTGGATGCCGCGTTACAAGGCGTGGGGCTGTGTCAGTTGCCGGACTATTACGTGCTGGAGCATCTCAATAACGGCAGGTTGATTTCTCTGCTCGAAGCCCATCAACCGCCGAATACAGCCGTTTGGGCGCTTTATCCGCAGCAACGGCATCTGTCGCCCAAGGTGCGCAAGCTGGTGGATTATCTGAAGGAAGGATTGGCCAAGAGACCGGAGTATCTGGAGTAGCTGCGACTGCTACGCAAAGCTCTTTGCCCAGCGTTGGCGTAGCCATTCAAGGTCTTCGGGGCGGGTGACTTTGATGTTGTCCGCGCGACCTTCGATCAAGCGTGGAGCCAAACCTGCCCACTCCATGGCCGAGGCCTCATCGGTGATTGTCACATCCGCCACCAGACTGTCAGCCAAGGCTCGATGCAACGCGCCGAGACGAAACATCTGCGGTGTATAGGCTTGCCAGATCAAACTGCGATCAACGGTTTCGACCACTCGCCCCTGCTTGTCGACGCGTTTCAGGGTGTCGCGTGCTGGCACAGCCAATAGCCCGCCGACAGGATCGTCCGCCAGTTCAATCAGCAGCTTGTCCAAATCATCGCGGGAAAGGTTTGGCCGCGCGGCATCGTGGACCAACACCCAGTCCTCGTCGGCAGCACCTTGCGCATGCAAATGAAGCAACGCGTTGAGTACCGAGCCCGAGCGCTCCTGGCCACCATCCACCCGCTGAATTCGCGGGTCACAGGCGCAAGCCAGGGTTGGCCAATAGGGATCATCCATAGCAAGACTGACCACCAGCCCCTTCAAGGCCGGATGATCGAGGAAACAGCCGAGGCTGTGTTCAAGAATTGTGCGTGCGCCCAGTTGCAGATATTGCTTGGGACGGTCCGCGGCCATACGGGCACCGACGCCCGCGGCAGGAATCACGGCCCAGAAGGCCGGTAACGTCTGAATCATTGGGCCAACTGGTAGAGGGTTTCACCCTCCTTGACCATACCCAACTCATGGCGAGCCCGCTCTTCAACGGTCTCCATACCTTTTTTCAACTCGAGGACTTCCGCATCCATGACCCGGTTGCGCTCCAGCAGCGTTGCGTTTTCGGCGTGCTGGTCAGCAATCTGCTGAGTCAGTTCGGCTACCTGCGCCAGACTGCCATTCCCCACCCACAGGCGGTACTGCAGGCCAGCCAGCAGCAAGAGCAAGACGAGGAACAACCAATTGGGACTGCGCATCGAATATCGGGTTTCCAGTGAAAAAAGACAGCCATGCCAACAACTTTGAAACGACTAATAGCACGAAGCCTGGAAGAACCAGGCTTGTGCTTATAAGGCATCAGATTAGTGGCAAATTCATCGCTGTAGCGATTTTTCCGACACAATCCGGTGTCTTTTTACCATTTACCAATCAGCCGCGGAACTCGCTGCGACCGTTGTACTTGGCTTTGCCATTCAACTGCTCTTCGATACGCAGCAGTTGGTTGTACTTGGAAACGCGGTCGGAACGGCACAGCGAACCGGTTTTGATCTGGCCCGCTGCAGTGCCCACGGCCAGGTCGGCAATGGTCGAATCCTCGGTTTCGCCGGAGCGGTGCGAGATCACAGCGGTATAACCAGCGGCCTTGGCCATCTGGATGGCTTCCAGGGTTTCAGTCAGGGTGCCGATCTGGTTGAACTTGATCAGGATCGAGTTGGCGATCTTTTTATCGATGCCTTCTTTCAGGATCTTGGTGTTGGTCACGAACAGGTCGTCGCCTACCAGTTGGGTCTTCTCGCCGATCTTGTCGGTGAGGATTTTCCAGCCAGCCCAGTCGGACTCGTCCAGGCCATCTTCGATGGAGATGATCGGGTAACGCTCGGTCAGGCCTTTGAGGTAATCGGCAAAACCTTCAGCGGTGAACACCTGGCCTTCGCCGGACAGGTTGTACTTGCCGTCTTCGTAGAATTCGCTGGCGGCGCAGTCAAGAGCCAGGGTCACGTCGGTGCCCAGCTTGTAACCGGCATTGGCCACGGCTTCAGAGATCACTTTCAAAGCGTCTTCGTTGGAAGCCAGGTTCGGCGCGAAACCACCTTCGTCACCGACGGCAGTGCTCAGGCCACGGGCTTTCAGCACAGCTTTGAGGTGATGGAAAATCTCGGTGCCCATGCGCAGACCTTCCGAGAAAGTCTTGGCGCCAACCGGCTGAACCATGAATTCCTGGATGTCGACGTTGTTATCGGCGTGCTCGCCACCGTTGATGATGTTCATCATCGGAACCGGCATCGAGTAAACACCCGGAGTACCGTTGAGGTTGGCGATGTGAGCGTACAGCGGCAGGTCTTGATCATGTGCTGCTGCCTTGGCCGCAGCCAGGGAAACGGCAAGGATCGCGTTGGCGCCCAGGGTTGCTTTGTTTTCGGTACCGTCCAGCGCAATCATCGCGCGGTCCAATGCCTGCTGGTCAACCGGGTCTTTACCCAGCAACAGGTCACGGATCGGACCGTTGATGTTGGCTACAGCTTTGAGCACTCCCTTGCCCAGGTAACGGCTCTTGTCGCCATCACGCAGCTCGAGTGCTTCACGCGAGCCAGTGGAAGCACCGGACGGCGCGCATGCACTGCCGATGATGCCGTTATCGAGAAGCACGTCCGCTTCGACGGTGGGATTGCCACGGGAGTCGAGAACTTCACGACCTTTGATGTCGACGATTTTTGCCATTGTTGTAAACACTCCAAAGTTGACTAGAACGCTGCAGGAGCATGGCTTGCCAGCGATGGAGCCCACAAGGACGCCATTGCCGACAAGCCGCGCTCCTACCAGAGCAGTGCGGCCCGCAGGCCAGAGCGATAAATCGAGCGGTACTTTACCGGAGAAATCAGGTTTACGCGGTTTCTACTGTCGGAAAACTCTTCACCAGTTCATCCAAAGCCTTGAGTTGAGCCAGGAATGGCTCCAGCTTGTCCAGACGCAAGGCACAAGGGCCGTCGCATTTGGCGTTGTCCGGGTCCGGATGCGCTTCGAGGAACAAACCAGCCAGCGACTGGCTAATGCCCGCCTTGGCCAGGTCAGTGACCTGGGCGCGACGACCGCCAGCGGAATCGGAGCGACCACCAGGCATTTGCAGCGCATGGGTCACGTCGAAAAACACCGGGTATTCGAACTGCTTCATGATGCCGAAGCCGAGCATGTCCACAACCAGGTTGTTGTAGCCGAAACTCGAACCGCGCTCGCAGAGGATCAACTGATCGTTACCCGCTTCTACGCACTTGCTCAGGATATGTTTCATTTCATGAGGGGCGAGGAATTGGGCTTTCTTGATGTTGATTACCGCGCCGGTCTTGGCCATGGCCACCACCAGATCGGTCTGACGCGACAGGAAGGCCGGCAACTGGATGATGTCGCAGACCTCGGCGACCACAGCAGCCTGCTCAGGCTCATGGACATCAGTAATGATCGGCACGCCGAACGCTTCTTTGATGTCCTGGAAAATCCGCATACCTTCTTCCAGGCCTGGGCCACGGTAAGAGGTCACGGACGAGCGGTTGGCCTTGTCGAAGCTGGCCTTGAACACGTAAGGAATACCGAGTTTCTCGGTAACCTTTACGTACTCTTCACAGACCTGCATGGCCATGTCGCGACTTTCCAGCACATTCATGCCACCGAACAGCACCATCGGTTTATCGTTGGCGATCTCGATGTTGCCGACGCGGATGATTTTCTGTGCCATGGAATCAAGCCTTCTTCTGATGTTGAGTCAAAGCAGCCTTGACGAAGCCACTGAACAACGGGTGACCGTCGCGCGGTGTCGAGGTGAACTCAGGGTGGAACTGGCAAGCGACGAACCATGGATGATCCGGTGCTTCAACCACTTCAACCAACGCGCCATCGCCGGAACGACCGGAGATTTTCAGACCGGCTTCGATCAGGCTCGGCAGCAGATTGTTGTTCACTTCATAACGATGACGATGACGCTCGACGATGACGTCTTTGGCGTAGCAATCATGAACCAGGGAACCCGCTTCCAGCAGACAGTCCTGAGCGCCCAGACGCATGGTGCCGCCTAGATCGGAAGTTTCGGTACGGGTTTCGACTGCACCGGTGGCGTCTTCCCACTCGGTGATCAAGCCGACCACAGGATGACCGCTGGCGCGATCGAACTCGGTGGAGTTGGCGTCTTTCCAGCCCAGCACGTTACGGGCGAACTCGATCACGGCGACTTGCATACCCAGGCAGATACCCAGATAAGGAACCTTGTTTTCGCGAGCGTATTGCACGGTGGTGATCTTGCCTTCCACGCCACGCAGACCGAAGCCGCCCGGCACCAGGATGGCATCGACGCCTTCCAGCAGCGCGGTGCCCTGGTTCTCGATGTCTTCGGAATCGATATAGCGCAGGTTGACCTTGGTGCGGTTGGTGATGCCGGCGTGACTCATCGCTTCGATCAGCGACTTGTACGCGTCCAACAGCTCCATGTATTTGCCGACCATGGCGATGGTGACTTCGTGCTCAGGGTTGAGCTTGGCGTCGACCACAGCTTCCCACTCGGACAGATCGGCGCCGTTGCATTCCAGGCCGAAACGCTCGACGACGAAATCATCCAGGCCCTGGGAATGCAGAATGCCCGGAATCTTGTAGATGGTATCGGCGTCTTCGAGGGCAATCACCGCACGTTCTTCAACGTTGGTGAACTGGGCGATCTTGCGACGCGACGCGATGTCGATCGGGTGGTCGGAGCGGCACACCAGCACGTCCGGCTGCAGGCCGATGGAACGCAGTTCCTTGACCGAGTGCTGGGTGGGCTTGGTCTTGGTTTCGCCGGCAGTGGCGATGTATGGCACCAGAGTCAGATGCATCAGCATCGCGCGTTTAGCGCCGACTTCGAAGCGCAGCTGACGGATTGCCTCGAGGAATGGTTGGGACTCGATGTCACCCACGGTGCCACCAATCTCGACCATGGCCACGTCGGCATCGCCAGCACCTTTGATGATCCGGCGTTTGATCTCGTCAGTGATGTGCGGAATCACCTGGATCGTTGCGCCCAGATAATCACCACGGCGCTCCTTGCGCAGGACGTGTTCGTAGACACGGCCAGTGGTGAAGTTGTTGTTCTGGGTCATGGTCGTGCGGATGAACCGCTCGTAGTGGCCCAGGTCCAGGTCGGTTTCGGCGCCGTCGTGAGTGACGAACACTTCACCGTGCTGGAACGGGCTCATGGTGCCCGGATCAACGTTGATATAGGGGTCCAGCTTGAGCATGGTGACCTTAAGTCCCCGCGCCTCCAGGATGGCCGCCAATGAAGCCGAGGCAATGCCTTTCCCCAATGAAGAAACAACACCGCCCGTGACGAAGATGTAGCGCGTCATGAAAAACCCTAGAAGTCTGCGTTAAAGCGGTCGAAGCCGCCGGGGAAAGCGAAGGAAGGCCGAAGCCCCCGATCACCTGCATTAATTACAGTGCATCTTTCGAAAAATTGCTGCGTTGGAACAGATCGGCACAGAACACCGATACGGTACGCGCTACACATTTTTTGAGAATCGCCCAGCAAAGACTGCTTGGTAATCGGCAACTCCTGCAATTCTTGGGAATCCACAGAAGTTGTATCAAGAAGGGAGCGTAGTCTACCGGAAAGCCCCTTTCAGCTCAAACCTTGATCGCTCCAAGGTGGCTGCCAATGCAATTGCCAGCATTCATGGGCACTTGCGTCCAGTCCGGGGAGGTTCGCAACCGCCAGTAATTGCTCGTCGCGGTACACCAGCGGCAATCTGCCACGGGCGAACAGCGGCAAACCGTTTTCGTTAAGCAACCGCTTCAGATCCCGATGACCACGCCCCGGCAGATGCATGACTTCGCCGCCCTGACGGTAGCGCACGTGCAATGGCCCTTCAGGAACTTGACCACTGAGTCTCAACTGGCCGTTATCGGGCAACAGCAACACCGAGGCCGGATCCGTCCAGATCGGGACCGGTTCTGCGGCTCGCAACCAACTGCCGGACAACCACCAGACTCGCCCGCCGGCCCGATGCAGTTCACCGTTGCCCAGACGCCAGATAGGCCGTGCATCACCCGACGCATCCCGCAAGGTTTGCCAACCCGACCAGTGGTCGCTATCAGGCAAAAGAGTCCGTGCGCACAGCCAGTGACTCAAAGCATTGCGCTGGCGAGCCATCGACAGTGTTTCCAGGGGTGCCAACGCCAGCGAAGGTAGTCCTAGCCAATCGAACTCGCTGGTCGTGCAGGCATTGGCGAGATCCATTTCGGCCAGCTCATCGAGCAGGCCTTGGGCCTCACTCAGGTGCGCGGCGCTACGGGCGATGGTCGTCACCGCCTGCGGCCAACGCTCGGTCAGTACCGGGAATACCCGATGGCGCAAGTAGTTGCGGGAAAACTGCCGATCATCATTCGAAGGATCTTCGATCCAGCTCAACTGATGCTCACTGGCATAGGCCTCCAACTCGGCTCGCGACACATCGAGCAATGGCCGTAGCAGATGACCGAGCCCCAGCGGACGCTGCTCAGGAATCGCCGACAACCCCCTCACCCCTGCCCCGCGCAGCAAACGGAAAAGCAGCGTTTCCGCTTGATCGTCCCGGTGCTGGGCAGTCAGCAGCAACTCATTGGCCTGGGTTACCTCGGCAAACGCGGCATACCGCGCATCGCGAGCGGCGCGCTCAAGGCTGGCGCCAGACTGTACCCGGACGCGAACCACCTGCAAGGGCACGCACAAGGCGTCACACACGGCCTGACAATGAGTAGGCCACGCATCTGCCGCAGCCTGAAGGCCATGATGGATATGGATGGCGGTTAACGCCGGCAGAGGATGGTGTTGCGCGAGATCGGCAAGCAGGTGCAGCAGGACAGTGGAATCCAGACCACCGGAGAACGCGATGCGCCAGGTTGAGGCGTCACGCCAGGGCGCCAGAGCATGAAGCAATCTGGCGGACAGTTGGTTTTTGTGCTGAATCATGAAGGCACCGAAACCTGTAGGAGCCGAGCTTGCTCGCGATGAACGATAACGCGGTCAGTCAGATTGACCGAGGCGCCCCTATCGCGGGCAAGAACTGGGCGTCCCCCCTGCTCCTACAAGGAGCGATCTGTCAGAGACCGTAGCTCATCAGACGCTCGTAGCGACGAGCCAGCAGCGCGTCGTTATCGAACTTCTTCAGCATCGCCAGTTGCGAGCTGAGTTCCGCACGGATCGACGCTGCCGCGGCTGCCGGATCACGGTGCGCGCCACCCAAGGGTTCGCCGATGACCTTGTCGACAATACCCAAGCCTTTCAAACGATCGGCGGTGATGCCCATAGCCTCGGCAGCATCCGGCGCTTTCTCGGAAGTTTTCCAGAGAATCGAGGCGCAACCTTCCGGAGAGATAACCGCGTACGTCGAGTATTGCAGCATGTTCAGCTGATCGCAGACACCAATCGCCAGTGCACCACCGGAACCACCCTCACCGATCACGGTAGCGATGATTGGGGTTTTCAGGCGTGCCATGACGCGCAGGTTCCAGGCAATCGCTTCGCTCTGGTTACGCTCTTCAGCGTCGATACCCGGGTATGCGCCCGGGGTGTCGATGAAGGTCAGGATCGGCATCTTGAAGCGCTCGGCCATCTCCATCAGACGGCAGGCCTTGCGATAGCCTTCCGGACGCGGCATACCGAAGTTGCGGCGAACTTTTTCGCGTACTTCGCGGCCTTTCTGGTGACCGATGATCATCACCGGCTGGTCTTCCAGGCGGGCAACACCACCGACAATGGCGGCATCGTCGGAGAAGTGCCGATCGCCATGCAGCTCATCGAACTCGGTGAAGATGTGTTCGATGTAGTCGAGGGTGTACGGGCGACGCGGGTGACGCGCCAGGCGAGCGATCTGCCAGCTGGTCAACTTGCCGAAGATATCTTCAGTGAGCGTGCTGCTCTTGTCTTGCAGACGAGAGATTTCATCGCCGATATTCAGCGAATTGTCATTACCGACCAAGCGCAACTCTTCGATCTTGGCTTGCAGGTCGGCGATCGGCTGTTCGAAATCAAGAAAATTCGGGTTCATAGGCGTCCGTCTTGGGTCGACGTCCAAGAGAGCTTGGGCCGGCCGGTTGTCTATTCGCGCCCTACCTTAAGGGACAGGCGCGTTCAGGTCGAGATTAAAAATCAAGGTCGAGATCAGGGCATATTGATAGCACCTGACCGTCAACGGTATTGGAGGAAGACGTTGTCTCTCCCGAACTGGTCACGCAGGGCTTGAATCAAGCTGTCTGCCGGGTCGATTCGCCAGGTCTCGCCAAACTGCAGCAAAGCCTTGGCGTCGGGACCGGTGTATTCCACGGTAATCGGGCACGCGCCCCGGTGACGCTTGAACAACTCGCCCAGCCAGCTTAGCCGATCGCCTTTCAGGGCATCGGTGTGTACCTTCAAGCGCAGACTTTCGGCCAGATTGGTACGAGCATCTTCCATGCTCATCACGCGCTTGACCCGCAGGCGCAGGCCTCCGGAGAAGTCGTCGTTGCTGACTTCGCCTTCGACCACCACCATCGCATCGGTCTGCAACAAGGATTGCGCCGTGTGGAACGCCTCGGCAAACAGCGACGCTTCGATCCGCGCCGAGCGATCGTCGAGGGTGATGAAACCCATCTTGTCGCCCTTTTTATTCTTCATGACCCGCAGAGCGATGATCATGCCCGCGACCGTCTGGGTATCCCGAGCCGGTTTCAGGTCGATGATGCGCTGACGGGCGAAGCGGCGGATCTCGCCTTCGTATTCGTCGATCGGGTGACCGGTCAGGTACAGGCCCAGGGTATCTTTCTCCCCTTTCAGGCGTTCCTTGAGGGTCAGCTCCTTTGCATTTCGGTGATTGGCGTAGACATCGGCGTCTTCCTCGACAAACAGCCCGCCAAACAGGTCCGCGTGACCACTGTCATGTGTGCGTGCAGTTTGTTCGGCCGCCTTGATCGCCCCTTCCATCGCGGTCAACAAGACCGCCCGGTTGCGGTCGATATTGGCCTGATAGGCTTTCGGCTCATCATGGAAGTAAGGGCCTAGACGATCCAGCGCGCCGCTGCGGATCAAACCGTCCAGGGTGCGTTTGTTGATACGCTTGAGATCGACACGGGCGCAGAAATCGAACAGGTCCGTGAACGGACCGTCCTGACGCGCCTCGGTGATCGCTTCCACTGGACCTTCGCCCACACCCTTGATCGCGCCCAGCCCGTAAATAATGCGGCCTTCGTCGTTCACCGTGAACTTGAACTCGGAGGTATTCACGTCCGGCGCGTCGAGGCGCAGCTTCATCGTGCGCACTTCTTCGATCAAGGTCACGACCTTGTCGGTGTTGTGCATATCCGCTGAAAGTACCGCGGCCATGAACGGCGCCGGGTAGTGAGTCTTCAGCCATGCTGTCTGGTACGAGACCAGGCCATAGGCGGCGGAGTGAGATTTGTTGAAGCCGTAACCAGCGAATTTCTCTACCAGGTCGAAAATGTTACCGGCAAGGTCGGCATCGATATTATTGGTCGCACAACCCTCAATGAAACCGCCGCGTTGCTTGGCCATTTCTTCGGGCTTTTTCTTACCCATGGCCCGACGCAGCATGTCCGCACCACCAAGGGTGTAGCCGGCCATGACCTGGGCAATCTGCATCACCTGTTCCTGATACAGGATGATGCCGTAGGTCGGCGCCAGGACTGGCTTCAAACCTTCGTACTGATAATCGGAGTGCGGGTAGGCGAGTTCAGCGCGACCGTGCTTACGGTTGATGAAGTCGTCCACCATGCCCGATTGCAAAGGACCCGGACGGAACAACGCCACCAGTGCGATCAAGTCTTCCAGGCAGTCGGGCTTGAGCTTTTTGATCAGCTCTTTCATGCCACGCGACTCAAGCTGGAACACCGCTGTGGTTTCGGCCTTTTGCAGCAACTGGTAAGTCGGTTTGTCGTCCAGCGGAATGAACGCGATGTCCAGCGGAGGCTGATCAACCTTGGCGCGCTCGCGGTTGATGGTCTTGAGCGCCCAATCGATAATCGTCAGGGTCCGCAGACCGAGGAAGTCGAACTTCACCAGACCGGCGGCCTCGACGTCATCCTTATCGAACTGGGTCACCAGACCGTCGCCGGCCTCATCGCAATAGATCGGCGAGAAATCAGTGAGCTTGGTCGGTGCGATAACCACGCCACCAGCGTGCTTACCCACGTTACGCACCACACCTTCGAGCTTGCGCGCCATCTCCCAGATTTCAGCGGCTTCTTCATCGATCTTGATGAAGTCCCGGAGGATTTCTTCTTGCTCATAGGCTTTTTCCAGGGTCATGCCGACTTCGAAGGGAATCATCTTCGACAGTCGATCCGCCAAGCCGTAAGACTTGCCCTGCACCCGCGCCACGTCCCGAATTACAGCTTTCGCCGCCATGGAACCGAAGGTAATGATCTGGCTTACCGCATTGCGACCGTACTTCTCGGCCACGTACTCGATCACCCGATCTCGACCGTCCATGCAGAAGTCGACGTCGAAGTCGGGCATGGATACCCGTTCCGGGTTAAGGAAACGTTCGAACAGCAGGTCATATTCCAGCGGGTCAAGGTCGGTGATCTTTTGTACGTAGGCCACCAGCGACCCGGCACCCGACCCACGGCCAGGGCCGACCGGCACGCCGTTGCTCTTGGCCCACTGGATAAAGTCCATAACGATCAGAAAGTAACCAGGGAACCCCATCTGGATGATGATATCCAGCTCGAAATTCAACCGGTCGACGTAAACCTGGCGCTTGGCTTCGTAGTCTTCGGTGGTGTCTTTGGGCAGCAGGACACTCAGTCGCTCCTCCAAACCATCGAAAGACACTTTGCGGAAATATTCATCGATGGTCATGCCATCGGGAATCGGGAAGTTGGGCAAGAAGTGCTTGCCGAGCTTCACTTCGATGTTGCAGCGCTTGGCGATCTCGACTGAGTTTTCCAGCGCTTCTGGCAAGTCGCTGAACAGCTCGGCCATTTCCTCGGCACTTTTGAGGTACTGTTGATCGCTGTAGTTCTTTGAACGGCGCGGATCGTCGAGAGCGCGGCCCTCGCCGATGCAGACGCGGGTTTCGTGGGCTTCGAAATCTTCCCGCTTGATGAAGCGTACATCGTTGGTCGCCACCAATGGCGCGCCGATTTTCTCGGCCAGGGCCACGGCACCGTGCAGTTGCTCTTCGTCATTCGGACGATTGGTGCGCTGTACTTCCAGATAGAAACGATCCGGGAATACGGCCATCCACTCACGGGCCAACGTCTCGGCTTCATCCGGATTGCCGCTGAGCAGGGCGATACCGATTTCACCCTCCTTCGCCGCCGACAGCATGATCAAGCCTTCGCTGGCCTCGGCCACCCACTCGCGCTCGATGATGATCGAGCCATTGCGCTGACCATCGATAAAGCCGCGGGAGATCAACTCGGTGAGGTTGCGATAGCCGACACCGTTCATTGCCAGCAGACTGATTCGGCTCAGCGAGTTCTCAGGATCCTTGTTCGATAACCACAGGTCCGCGCCACAGATCGGCTTGATCCCGGCGCCCATGGCAGCCTTGTAGAACTTGACCAGGGAACACATGTTGTTCTGGTCAGTGACCGCCACGGCTGGCATGTTCATGCCGACCAGGGTCTTGACCAGCGGCTTGATCCGCACCAGACCGTCGACCAGGGAGTATTCAGTGTGCAGGCGCAGGTGAACGAATGAAGCCGGCATAGTGATCCTGTGTAGAACTCGAAAACGACAAGGCCCGGATTGTACCGGGCCCTGAGCAAAACATCAGCCTGTTGACTAAACCTCAGTCAAACCTTCCCGCGCTTCGTAAGCCAGACGCACAGGCGCGAATGAACGTCGGTGAATCGGCGTCGGCCCCAGGCGGGCCAGAGCCTCCAGGTGTACAGGCGTCGGGTAGCCTTTGTGCCCACCAATGCCATAACCCGGGTAAATCAATTCGAAAGCAGCCATTTCACGATCACGGCTGACCTTGGCCAGAATCGAGGCAGCGGCGATCGCCGGAACCTTGCCGTCACCCTTGATGACCGCTTCGGCAGGCATCGACAGTTTCGGGCAGCGATTGCCATCGATCATTGCCAGTTTCGGTGTAATGCTCAGCCCTTCCACCGCGCGCTGCATGGCCAACATGGTGGCGTGCAGGATATTCAGCTCGTCGATTTCTTCGACTTCAGCGCGGGCAACACACCAGCTCAGAGCCTTTTCGCAAATCTCGTCGTAGAGCTTTTCGCGACGGGCCTCGGTGAGCTTCTTCGAGTCGTTGAGACCGAGAATCGGCCGTTTCGGATCAAGGATCACCGCCGCCGTCACCACCGCACCGCACAACGGGCCGCGACCGACTTCATCGACGCCGGCAACCAGGTCTTCGGCGTCGGCGACCAAGGTAAAATCCAGTCCCATCTGCATCTTTATATTACTCATCGTGGTGTGCCGATCAGGTTCAGTACCGCTTCAGCGGCCTGATTCGAGGCATCGCGGCGCAATGTTCGATGAATCTCATCGAAGCCTCTGGTCTGCTCTTCGCCGCCTTCGATCAAGGGTGACAATGTCTGCGCCAAGGCTTCAGCCGTTGCATCGTCCTGCAACAACTCGGGCACCAGCAAACGCTGCGCCAGCAAGTTGGGCAAGGAGATGTAGGGGCTTTTTACCATGCGCTTGAGAATCCAGAACGTCAGTGGCGCCAGGCGATAAGCAACCACCATCGGCCGCTTGTACAGCAGAGCTTCCAGAGTCGCGGTACCCGAGGCAATCAACACGGCGTCACAGGCGGCAAGTGCTTGATGGGAACGACCGTTGAGCAGCGTCAGCGGCAAGTCCCGGCCTGCCAGTAACTCTTCGAGCTGTATTCGACGCTCAGGGCTCGCGCACGGCATTACAAAACGCACACCTGGACGCAAGGCACGCAGACGTTCTGCTGCGTCGAGGAACAGACCGCCCAGGCGACCGACTTCACCGCCACGACTGCCCGGCATCAAGGCAACCAGCGGCCCATTGGGCAATCCCAGCTCCGCGCGAGCAGCGGCGCGATCTGCATTAAGGGGGATTGCGTCGGCCAGGGAATGACCGACAAAACGCACTGGCACGTCCTTCTCTTCGTAGAATTTCGCTTCGAACGGAAACAGCGTCAGCATCAGATCGCAGCCTTCACGAATCTTCAGTACGCGCTTCTGACGCCAGGCCCAGACCGATGGGCTGACGTAGTGCACGGTCTTGATCCCGGCCTGTCGCAGTTTGAGTTCGATATTCAACGTGAAATCCGGTGCATCGATCCCGATGAATACATCCGGTTTCTCCGCGATCAACGTCTGGATAAGCTTTTTGCGCCGAGCCAGCAGCTCACGCAAACGCCCCAGCACCTCAACCAGCCCCATGACTGCCAGACGCTCCATCGGGAAATAGGACGTCAAACCTTCGGCCTGCATCAGCGGACCGCCGACACCGATGAACTCAACCGCAGGATGTTGTGCCTTGAGGGCGCGCATCAAGCCAGCGCCCAGGATATCGCCGGAGGCCTCGCCTGCCACCAGTGCAATACGCAAAGTAGCCATGATTAACGAGTAATGCCGCGAGTCGAAGACTGAATCGAATCACGGAATACCGCGACTTCCGGAAACTGCGCAGACGGTTCGGTCAGTTCGGCGAGTGCCTGATCGACAGTCAGCCCCTGACGGTAAACCACCTTATAGGCACGACGCAGCGCGTGGATCGCATCTTCGCTGAAACCACGACGGCGCATGCCTTCGAAGTTCATGCTGCGCGCCTCGGCAGGGTTGCCGAATACCGTGACGTAGGCCGGAACATCCTTGCCGATAGCAGTACCCATGCCGGAAAAGCTGTGGGCGCCAATATGGCAGTACTGGTGAACCAGGGTAAAACCGGAGAGGATCGCCCAGTCTTCAACGTGTACGTGGCCCGCCAACGCGGTGTTGTTGACCAGGATGCAATGGTTGCCGATGACGCTGTCGTGGCCAATGTGCGCATAGGCCATGATCAGGTTGTGATCGCCCAGGGTCGTTTCGGCACGGTCCTGAATGGTCCCACGGTGAATGGTAACGCCTTCACGGATGATGTTGTGGTCACCAATTACCAGACGTGTTTCTTCACCTTTGTATTTGAGATCGGGCGTGTCCTCACCTACCGATGAAAACTGGTAGATGCGGTTGTGCTTACCGATTCGAGTCGGGCCTTTGAGAATCACGTGCGGCCCGATCACTGTACCCTCGCCGATTTCCACACCAGCGCCGACGATCGACCAAGGGCCGACCTCGACGTCGTCGGCCAGAATGGCCGTCGGATCGATGATTGCGCGAGGGTCAATCAAACTCATAGTTTGCGTTCCGCGCAGATAATTTCAGCGGAGCAGACTGGCTTGCCATCGACCGAAGCCTGGCATTCGAATTTCCAGATCTGACGCTTGCAGCTGATGAAGCGCGCTTCCAGGATCAACTGATCGCCAGGGGTGACGGGCTGGCGAAAGCGCAGCTTGTCGGAACCGACGAAGTAGTAAAGAGTGCCATCGGCAGGCTTCACGTCGAGCATTTTGAAACCAAGGATACCGGCAGCCTGAGCCATCGCCTCGATGATCAGCACGCCCGGCATGATCGGATGCGCCGGGAAGTGACCATTGAAGAAAGGTTCGTTGATGCTGACATTCTTGTAGGCACGAATGTACTTGCCCTCAACATTCAGCTCCGCTACCCGATCCACCAGCAGGAACGGGTAACGGTGAGGCAGGTATTCGCGAATCTCGTTGATGTCCATCATTTCGGGGGGAAGCCTGTAGTAAAGATTGGGAGCGCGCGACTGACGCGCACCCCTCTAGCAAATCAAGGAGGCAGTCTAGCGGCTGTGCACACTTGATATGGAAATGGTATCAGCCATCTGATGAAGCATTACCGCCAGGGGTCACGTCCCCTACACGCTTTTCCAATTGCCGCAGGCGTCGCGCGATGTCGTCGAGCTGACGAATGCGTGCCGCGCTTTTGCGCCACTCGGCAGCAGGCTGCATCGCCGTACCGGAAGAATAGGAGCCCGCTTCTGTAATCGAGTGGGTCACCATGGTCATCCCGGTCAGGAAAACGTTGTCGCAAATATCGATGTGCCCAACCAGCCCGACGCCACCGGCGAGCATGCAATGCTTGCCGATTTTGGTGCTACCGGAAATCCCCACGCATGCGGCCATGGCGGTGTGATCACCCACCTGCACGTTGTGAGCGATCTGAATCTGGTTATCCAGCTTCACGCCATTACCGATCACGGTATCGGCCAACGCGCCGCGGTCGATGGCAGTGTTCACGCCAATCTCCACATCGTCACCGACCAACACGCCACCGATCTGGGCAATCTTCTGCCAGACACCTTTTTCATTGGCGAAGCCAAAGCCTTCACCGCCAATGACAGCGCCGGACTGAATCACCACACGCTTGCCGATCCGCACGTCGTGGTACAGCGTCACCCGCGGAGCCAACCAGCCGTCTTCACCGATCTCGCTACGAGCCCCAACAAAGCAGTGAGCGCCGACCGTAACGCCAGCGGCAATGCGTGCGGCGCTTTCGATCACAGCAAATGCACCGATGCTCGCAGCCGGATCGACCACCGCATCTTCAGCCACAACCGCAGTCGGATGAATACCGACGCTGGCTTTGGGCTTGGGATCGAATAGATGAGAAACCCGCGCGTACGCAAGATATGGGTCGGCCACTACCAGCGCGTCACCCGCAAAACCTTCGGCGTCAGCGACCTTCAGCAATACGGCTGCGGCCTTGCTGTCTGCCAGATATTTACGGTATTGGGGATTTGCCAGAAAGCTCAACTGAGCTGGGCCAGCCTCCTGCAAAGTGGCTAGCCCAGTAATTTCTTTCTCCGCGGAACCACGTAGGGTGGCGCCTAGGAACTCGGCCAGCTGGCCGAGTTTTATAGTCACTGTCATGGATTACTTCAGCTGATTCATGCGCTCGATAACCTGACGAGTGATGTCGTACTGAGGCTTGACATCAATCACTGCGCCACGCTCGAAGACCAGGTCAAAAGCACCTTTCTTGATGACTTCTTCCACAGCGCTATCCAATTTCGGCTTGAGCTGTTTCAGCATTTCACGGTCGGCAACGGCTTTGGCTTCGTTCAGTTCCTTGGACTGGAACTGGAAGTCACGAGCCTTTTGCTTGAACTCGAGCTCAAGGCGCTCACGCTCGCCTTGCTGCATTTTGTCGCCGCCACTGACCAGACGGTCCTGGATGCCTTTGGCACTGCTTTCCAGAGACTTCAGCTTGGTCAGTTGTGGGCCGAACTTCTTCTCGGCATCCACGGCGTATTTCTTCGCCGCGTCGGACTCCAGCAGAGCCATTTGATAGTTCAGTACCGCAATTTTCATTTCGGCAAATGCCGGGGTCGCTACCAGGACAGTCGCCAGGAGAACCAATTGAGTCAACTTACGCACGATGCACTCCTACAAAATCCATTGTCGTTATCTTAGGTCAGACTATTAGAAGGTCTGGCCGAGGGAGAATTGGAACACCTGGGTGTCAGCGTTATCCGGTTCTTTGACTGGCATCGCCAGGCTGAAGCTCAATGGACCCAGCGCGGTAACCCAGGTCACGCCAACGCCAACGGAACTGGCCAGGTTGCCAAGACTGATATCGTTGCATTGCGTGTTGGATTTCGTCGTACCGTCGCTATTCGTAACCTGCGTGCACTTGGAGTCGAACACGTTGCCCACATCCCAGAATACCGAGGTGCGCAGCGACCGCTGATCTTTGATGAAAGGCATAGGGAACAGAACTTCTACACCACCTTGAATCAGCACATTACCGCCGAACGGGAGTGCACTCTGGTCCGGATCAAGAGCAGTACCTGCGTTGCCAGTAGCACCGACGCCACGACTCGGGGTACTACGTGGCCCCAAGGAGCTGTCTTTAAAGCCGCGAACCGAATTGAAACCACCCGCGTAGTAGTTCTCGTAGAACGGCAGCCCGTCGGTCGAACCATAACCATCACCATAGCCCAACTCAGTGTGCAAACGCATGGTGTAGGTATCAGTCAATGGCTGGAACAGCTGGCCACGGTAGTCAAGCTTGAAGAACGAGAGATCGCTGCCTGGAGTCGTGGCTTCCAGAACCACGCTCTGAGAATGACCGCGGGTTGCCAGCACGCCCTTGTTCAGGGTCGATTCGGACCAGCCAGCCGAAGCCTTGAAGTTCAGGTAGTTATCGCCTTCTTTATTAACGAAGCCGAAAATTTCGTCAACGGTGAACTGGCCAGTCTTGATCGTGTCTTTTTGCGCATTCAGGCCGAAGGTCAGCCGCGAGGTTTCGCTGATCGGGTAACCGACGCTGACACCCGCACCCAGACTGTCTACCGCGTAGCTTGCTACGTTGACATCAAGGTTTTTGTAGTCCGTGGTGCGATAGAAAGCGTTGTAGCCCAGGCTGACGCCATCAGCAGTCCAGTAGGGGTCGACATAACCGAAGTTATAGCGGCTCTGGTATTGGCTGCGGGTCAAGCCGATGCTGACCTTGTTACCGGTACCCAGGAAGTTGTTCTGAGTGATCGAGCCACCGAGAATCAAACCGGCGCTCTGTGCGAAACCGACGCTGGCGGTGATCGAACCGGACGCTTGTTCTTCGACGCTGTAGTTGACGTCGACCTGGTCGTCAGTGCCTGGCACTGCCGGAGTCTCGACGTTGACTTCTTTGAAGAAGCCCAAACGCTCCAGTCGAGTTTTCGACTGGTCGATCAGGTAGGTCGAAGCCCAGCCACCTTCCATCTGACGCATTTCCCGGCGCAGCACTTCGTCTTCCGACTTGGTGTTGCCACGGAAATTGATACGGTTCACGTAAGCACGCTTGCCAGGGTCAACCACAAACGTGATATCAACCGTGTGATCTTCATCGTGGGGCTGTGGCACGCCGTTGACGTTTGCGAAGGTATAACCCTCGTTACCCAGACGACGAGTGATCAACTCGGAAGTGGTGGTCATCAGCTTGCGCGAGAAAACCTGCCCCTTCTGAACCAGCAGCAACGACTTGACCTGGTCTTCAGGCACTTTCAAGTCACCGCTCAGTTTGACGTCACGAACGCTGTACTTTTCGCCTTCATTGACGTTAACAGTGATGTAGACGTGTTTCTTGTCCGGGGTGATCGACACCTGGGTCGAAGCGATATCCATGTTGATATAGCCACGGTCCAGGTAGTAGGAACGCAGGCGCTCCAGGTCACCGGAGAGTTTTTCACGAGCGTACTTGTCATCGTTCTTGAAGAACGACAGCCAGTTAGTAGTTTTCAGTTCGAACAGGTCGATGAGATCTTCATCAGGGAAAACCGTGTTACCCACCACGTTGATGTGCTGGATAGCCGCCACAGTGCCTTCGTTGATGTTGACCTTCAAGGCAACGCGGTTACGAGGCTGTGGCACCACTTCGGTGTCGACAGTCGCCGAGTAGCGGCCCTGAGCAACATATTGACGCTGCAGTTCGTTACGCACGCCCTCAAGGGTCGCACGCTGGAAGATCTCGCCTTCGGACAGGCCGGATTGTTTGAGGCCTTTCATCAGATCTTCAGTGGAAATCGCCTTGTTCCCGTCGATCTCGATACTGGCGACAGATGGACGCTCGACTACCGTGATGACCAGGACATTGCCATCGCGGCCCAGCTGGATATCTTGAAAGAAACCGGTTTTGAACAACGCACGAGTGGATTCCACCAGGCGACGATCGTCCGCCTGCTCACCGACGTTCAACGGCAAGGCACCAAAGACACTACCCGCGGAGACCCGCTGGAGGCCATTGACGCGAATATCGGAGATAGTGAAGGACTCGGCGTGAACTTCGGCGATCATCAATACGGTGAGAACCGCAGTTAGCAGCAGACGTTTCATGAAGTCCTTTCTTATTCCAACTGGCAATAAACAAACTGCCGCAAAATGCGGCAGATTCGCAATTCAGCGAAAGCGTTACAGTCGACCCAGATCGTTGACCAGAGCAAGCAACATCACCCCAACCACCAAACTGATACCGATCTGTATCCCCCAACCCTGCACCCGATCCGACAAGGGACGACCACGCGCCCACTCGATCAGATAAAACAACAAATGCCCCCCATCCAGTACAGGAATGGGCAACAAATTGAGAACTCCCAGGCTAATACTCAGATAAGCAAGGAAATTCAGGAAATCAGCAACACCCGACTGGGCAGAAGCGCCCGCCACTTTAGCAATGGTTATCGGTCCACTCAAGTTTTTTACCGAGAGCTCACCGAACAACATTTTCTTTAGTGAATCAAGGGTCAGCACACTCATGGTCCAGGTGCGTCGAGCACCCTCGCCGATCGCCGCCAGTGGCCCGAAGCTGACCTCACGAATCATGCTTGGTGGCCAATCGACAGCTTTTACCCCGGCACCCAGATAACCACTCGCGACTTTGTCCTTGCCGCGGGTAGCCAAGGTAACCGGGACGTCGATTTGAGCACTATCACGTTCGACATGCAGCACAATTTTGGTATCAGGGCGCACACGGACCCAGTCAACGACTTGCTGCCAATCGCTCAAGGCCTGACCATCCAGCGCCAGCAGACGGTCACCTGTTTTCAGACCGGCAGCCTGCGCAGGCCCTTTTGGATCAAGCTCAGCCAAAACCGGTGGCAACGCTGGACGCCAAGGACGAATCCCCAGCGAGCGAATCGGATCGGGCTCATTAGCACCTTTAAGCCAATGATCCAGAGTCAGCTCACGAGGAGAGTCGACAGTCGAGCCCTCTTCGCGCGTCAGTAACTGCAAGGAGCCACTTTCACCCAACCGGCGCACCAATTGCAGATTCACGGCAGCCCAACCAGAAGTCGGCTCACCATCGATCGCAACGATTTCCTGACCCGGGCTCAAACCGGCCCTGGCGGCAAGGCTACCGATCTCAACGGCACCGATGACCGGACGCACCTGCTCGCTGCCGAGCATCGCCAAGACCCAGAAAAACACCAGAGCCAGCAGAAAGTTGGCAATCGGACCGGCCACAACAATAGCGATACGCTGGCGAACAGTCTTGCGATTGAAGGTTTGATCGAGCTGATCAGCTGGCACTTCGCCTTCGCGCTCATCGAGCATCTTCACGTAGCCACCCAACGGGATGGCAGCGATCACGAACTCCGTACCCCGACGATCATGCCAGCGCAGCAGGGGCATACCGAAGCCCACAGAGAAACGCAGAACCTTGACGCCGCAGCGGCGCGCCACCCAAAAGTGACCAAATTCATGGAAGGTGACCAGCACGCCCAGAGCAACCAGGGTGCCGACAATCATATAGAGCGCGCTCATCTACTTTCTCCGCATTCCTATCCAGTACCGATACGCTCAAACCCGCCGCAACATCTATCGCCCGTGGCGACTCAACCATTGCTCGGTCAGGGTACGGGCTTTGGCGTCCGCCGAGAACACCGCATCAAGGTCGTCGAGGGCAACTACAGGCTCGAGGTTCAAGACTTCCTCGATGATACTCGCGATCTCCGGGTAGCGGATGCGTCGATCAAGAAAGGCCGACACAGCCACTTCATTTGCTGCGTTCAACATGGCTGGCGCACTGTTACCCGCCTCTGCTGCCTGACGCGCAAGTCGCAAGCAGGGGAAGCGCTGTTCATCTGGCGCCTGGAAGTCCAGACGCGCAATTGAAAACAGGTCAAGAGGCGCAACACCGGAGTCGATTCGCTCAGGCCAGGCCAGGGCGCTGGCAATGGGTGTACGCATATCGGGGTTACCCAATTGCGCCAATACCGAGCCATCAACGTAGTCAACCAGCGAATGAATCACGCTTTGCGGATGAATCACCACTTCGACCTGAGCAGGCTTGGCATCGAACAACCAGCACGCCTCGATCAGTTCGAGGCCCTTATTCATCATGCTTGCCGAATCAACCGAGATCTTGCGACCCATCGACCAATTGGGATGCGCGCAGGCCTGCTCGGGTGAAACATGCGCAAGCTCGGACAACGGCGTTTGCCGGAACGGGCCACCGGATGCGGTCAGCAGAATCCGCCGAACGCCAACAGCGCCAAGTCCACGGGAAAAGTCGCTAGGCATGCACTGAAAAATTGCATTGTGCTCGCTGTCTATCGGTAGCAGAACCGAGCCACTCTTGCGCACAGCCTGCATAAACAAGGCGCCAGACATCACCAACGCTTCTTTATTAGCCAAGAGGATTTTTTTGCCGGCCTCTACCGCCGCCAGGGTCGGACGCAGCCCCGCAGCCCCGACGATCGCAGCCATCACCGCATCGACTTCAGGATCGGCTGCGATCTGACACAACCCCTCCTCCCCCACCAGGACGCGAGTTTGCAAACCTGCAGCGCGCAAATCGTCCTGAAGACTACGGGCGACACCGGCCTCGGGGACGACGGCAAAGCGAGGCGTGTGGCGAACGCACAGTGCGAGCAATTCGTTCAGACGACTGAAGCCACTCAGGGCGAATACCTGGTAGCGTTTGGGATGACGAGCAATGACATCCAGAGTGCTCAGGCCAATCGAGCCTGTCGCTCCCAAAACGGTGATCTGTTGTGGACGATTCATGGCGCAGCCATCCACAACAGGACAGCAAATACCGGAATGGCCGCCGTCAGGCTGTCGATTCGGTCCAGCACGCCGCCATGGCCCGGCAGCAGATTGCTGCTGTCCTTGATCCCTGACTGACGCTTGAACATGCTTTCGGTCAAATCACCGACCACCGAGATCAACACGACAATCGATGCGCCGATCAACCCCAGCATCATCTGCGCCCCACTCCAGCCACGGACAAGGCCAACAACAGCTGTGATCAGCAAGCTAAGCAGCAGCCCACCGTAGACCCCTTCCCAGCTCTTGCCCGGACTGACTTGCGGAGCCAGTTTACGCTTGCCAAAAGCCCTGCCGGAAAAGTAAGCGCCAACATCAGCCCCCCAGACCAGCAGCATCACCGCCATGATCAGCCAATTACCCAAGGGCTCTTGCTTGATCAGGATCAACCCTTGCCAGGCAGGCAACAGGATCAACAAACCAATCACCAACTTACATGCCGCGCTGGCCCAATGTTCACTAGTGCGCGGATAAGTCAGCACCAGGAAGGTTGCCAGCAACCACCAGAGCACTGCAGCGCCCAGCACCCAGGGAGCGAGACCGGGAAGCACATGCATGAAAAACAGCAGCAATGCGACCAGAGCCCCGTAAGCCACCCGCGCAGACTGGGCAGTGAAACCTGCCAACCGAGCCCATTCCCAGGCAGCCAGAGTCACCACCAAGCCGATGAACAAGGCAAAGCCGGTACCTTCAAGCAAGAAAAACCCGCATAAAGCGATCGGCAGCAGAATCAGCGCAGTAATGATTCGTTGTTTAAGCATTAAAACCGGGCTCCAGCCTCGACCTGCTCGCTCGTTTTACCGAAGCGGCGCTGGCGAGAAGCGTAATCGGCCAGCGCAGTACGCATGGCATCGTGTTTGAAGTCCGGCCAGAACAGGTCGGAGAAATACAGCTCAGCGTACGCCAACTGCCACAACAGGAAGTTGCTGATGCGGTGCTCACCGCCAGTACGAATGCACAAATCCGGCAAGGGCTGATCCCCCGTCGCCAGACAGGTTTGCAACAGTTCTGGCGTAATGTCTTCAGGCCGCAGATGCCCGGCCTGAACCTCACGCGCCAGACGCTGGGCAGCTTGGGCAATGTCCCACTGACCACCATAATTGGCAGCGATTTGCAGGATTAAGCGATTGCTGCCGGCCGTCATTGCTTCAGCCTCACGCATGGCTGCTTGCAGCTCCGGATGGAAGCGCGAACGGTCACCTATGATGCGCAGGCTGATGTTGTTGTCGTTGAGGCGCTTGGCCTCACGACGCAATGCCTTGAAGAATAGATCCATCAAGGCACTGACTTCGTCAGCCGGGCGCTGCCAGTTCTCGCTGGAGAAGGCAAACAAGGTCAATACTTCGACCTTGGCCTCAGCACATACCTCGATGACCGCACGAACAGCATCGACACCCGCTTTATGCCCGGCAACACCCGGCAAAAAGCGTTTCTTTGCCCAGCGATTATTACCATCCATGATGATCGCGACGTGGCGCGGCACCGAAAACGGAACAGCCTGCTTGGTCTTTTCCATGAAAACGCGACCCTTATACGGCCATCAGGTCCGCTTCTTTTTGCTTCACAGCGGCTTCGATATCAGCCACGAACTTGTCAGTCAGCTTCTGGATATCGTCAGCGGCGCGACGCTCTTCGTCCTCACTGATTTCTTTCTCCTTGACCAGGTCTTTGAGCTGACTCAGGGCATCGCGACGGATGTTGCGTACGGCCACACGGCCGTCTTCTGCCGCTTCACGCGCCTGCTTGGTGAAGCCCTTGCGGGTTTCTTCGGTCAGCGCAGGCATGGAGATCAGCAGCAGCTCGCCCAGGTTGGTCGGATTGAAGCCCAAACCGGAGCTCTGGATCGCTTTGTCGACCGCTTGCAGCATGTTGCGCTCGAAAGCCACGACCTGCAGGGTGCGGGAGTCCTTCACGGTCACGTTCGCAACCTGGTTCAGCGGGGTGTCGGCGCCGTAGTAAGGCACCATCACGCCACCCAGAATGCTTGGGTGAGCCTGGCCGGTACGGATTCGGCTGAACGCGTGATGCAGCGATTCCAGGGACTTCTGCATGCGCTCTTGAGCGTCTTTCTTGATTTCGTTGATCATTGTTGGCCTTCCTCGATCAGGGTCCCTTCAGCGCCGCCATGTACGATGTTCAGCAGGGCGCCGGGCTTGTTCATGTTAAATACGCGCAACGGCATTTTGTGGTCACGGCACAGGCAGATGGCCGTCAGATCCATTACGCCCAGCTTGCGATCCAGCACTTCATCGTAAGTCAGATGATCGAACTTCTCAGCATGCGGGTCTTTGAATGGGTCAGCAGTGTAGACACCATCAACCTTGGTCGCTTTCAGCACGACGTCAGCATCGATCTCGATCGCTCGCAGGCAGGCTGCCGAATCCGTGGTGAAGAACGGGTTGCCGGTACCGGCAGCAAAAATGACGACTTCCTTGGCATTCAGGTGACGCATGGCTTTGCGGCGATCATAGTGATCGGTCACGCCAACCATGGAAATAGCCGACATCACAATGGCCGAGATATTCGCACGTTCCAGTGCGTCACGCATGGCCAGGGCATTCATCACAGTGGCCAGCATGCCCATGTGATCGCCAGTAACCCGATCCATCCCGGCGGCGCTCAGCGCTGCGCCACGGAAGAGGTTGCCACCGCCAATTACCAGACCGACCTGAACGCCGATACCGACCAGTTGGCCGACTTCCAACGCCATGCGATCGAGAACCTTAGGGTCGATCCCGAACTCTTCCGAGCCCATGAGGGCCTCGCCGCTAAGCTTGAGTAGAATGCGTTTATAGCGAGCTTGATAACCACTGCCCTGCTGAGCCATTGCGAATCTCTCCTGCGGCGTATTTTAAAAATTCTTTGCACGCTGTTTACAGCCTGCGTTCACTCTAGCTTGACGCTATCACAGCGCCATCAGAACACGGCTTTGTAAGCCAGTTCCGAAGGGAAACCAAATAAATTGATCACCCCATTTGAAAAGAGGCTGCGCGCGTAAGCGGGCAGCCTCTTCAGGGCGACAGTTAAAAACTGTCTTATTGCTTGCTTGCAGCCACTTGTGCAGCAACTTCTTCAGCGAAGTTGTCGACTGGCTTCTCGATGCCTTCGCCCACCTGGAAGCGGGTGAAGGAAACGATTTCAGCGCCGCCTTTCTTGGCCAGGTCGCCAACAGTCACTTCAGGGTTCTTGACGAACTGCTGGTTAACCAGGCTGGCTTCAGCCAGGAACTTGCTGATACGACCAGCAACCATCTTCTCGACGATTTCAGCTGGCTTGCCTTTGATCTTGTCTTCGTTGAGGCTCAGGAAAACGCCTTTTTCGCGTTCAACAGCTTCAGCGGAGACTTGCGAAGGCAGCAGGAACTCAGGGTTGCTTGCCGCTACGTGCATGGCGATGTCTTTGGCCAGCTCAGCGTCGCCGCCTTTAAGGACAACAACAACACCGATTTTGTTACCGTGCAGGTAAGCATTGACGACGTCGCCTTCAACGCGAGCCAGACGACGAATGTTGACGTTTTCGCCAACTTTAGCCACCAGCGCTTCACGAGCAGATTCCTGAGCGGCGATCAGCGGAGCTACGTCGGTCAGTTTGTCAGCGAAAGCTTTTTCGATGCTGCTGGTGACGAAGTTCTTGAAATCGTCCTGCAGAGCCAGGAAGTCAGTTTGCGAGTTGACTTCGAGGATCACAGCAGACTTGCCATCTTCAGCAACTTTAACGCTGATAGCACCTTCAGCAGCAACGTTGCCTGCTTTCTTGGCAGCCTTGATCGCGCCGGAAGCACGCATATCATCAATGGCTTTTTCGATGTCGCCGTCAGCCTTGGTCAAGGCCTTCTTGCAATCCATCATGCCTTCGCCGGTACGCTCACGCAGTTCTTTGACCAACGCCGCAGTAATCTCTGCCATTTCAAAATTCCTCTTGGATAGGTTTTCAACCATTCCACCCGATCGAACGGGCGTTCAATTCTTGCGCTCTGCCCCCGAAAACATTCCGCAACTGCCGCTCATGACAAAAAACTGCAGAGGGCATGTCCAGCAAATGGTTTTCGAGGTGGCAAAAAGGGGGCCAAGCCCCCTTTTTGCGTACTGAGTAAACGCTAAGCGCTAGTTACTCAGCCTTCAACTACTGCTGCTGGAGCGTCTTCGACGAACACTTCGGTGCCGCCAGCAACGTGGTTGCGACCTTTGATCACAGCATCAGCCATCGCACCCATGTACAACTGGATAGCGCGGATTGCGTCATCGTTGCCTGGGATGATGTAGTCAACGCCTTCCGGGCTGCTGTTGGTATCGACAACGCCGATAACCGGGATGCCCAGCTTGTTGGCTTCGGTGATCGCGATGCGCTCGTGGTCAACGTCGATAACAAACAGTGCGTCAGGCAGACCGCCCATGTCCTTGATACCACCCAGGCTACGATCCAGCTTCTCAAGATCGCGAGTGCGCATCAGCGCTTCTTTCTTGGTCAGCTTGGCGAAAGTACCGTCTTCGGCCTGGATTTCAAGGTCACGCAGACGCTTGATGGAAGCACGGATGGTTTTGAAGTTGGTCAGCATGCCGCCCAACCAGCGGTGATCGACGTACGGCGAACCGCAACGTGCTGCTTCTTCAGCAACGATCTTGCCAGCGGAACGCTTGGTGCCGACGAACAGAATCTTGTTTTTGCCCTGGGCCAGACGCTCTACGAAAGTCAGAGCTTCGTTGAACATTGGCAGGGTTTTTTCAAGGTTGATGATGTGGATCTTGTTACGTGCGCCGAAAATGTATTTACCCATTTTCGGGTTCCAGTAACGGGTTTGGTGACCGAAGTGGACACCGGCTTTCAGCATATCGCGCATGTTGACTTGGGACATGATAGTTCCTTAATAAGTCGGGTTAGGCCTCCACGCATCCCAATGACCAACCAGCAGCTGCAAGCTGAAGGCACCCAGGTCATCGTGTCGACGCGTGTGTGGGTTTAAGCTTCCAAGGGTATCCCCGGAAAGCGGCGCATTTTATACCATAAGAAAGGGAAAAACGAAACCAGGATTCACGCTTCCTGGCATAGGCTTTTGCCCTGACCTTGGAATCAGATCAGAATGCTCCATTACTATAGAGAGAAGCGATGGCAAGACGTTCATGATTTGCACCGACCGTCTGTTAGAATCGCGTTTTTAGGGCTGCGAAGACGCAACATTTAGTCACGCAATCCATCTCCCGTGTTTATAGCGCCATTGAGCGCCTAGAGAGCCTGTATGACCGTCACCCTCAAAACCCCAGAGGACATCGCAAAAATGCGTGTCGCCGGCAAACTGGCCGCCGATGTGCTGGAAATGATCGCCGAATACGTCAAACCCGGCGTCACCACTGAAGAGCTGGACCGCATCTGCCACGACTATATCGTCAATGAACAGAAGGCTATCCCTGCTCCTCTGAATTACAAAGGCTTCCCCAAGTCGATCTGCACCTCGATCAACCACGTGGTCTGCCACGGCATCCCTAACGAGAAGCCGCTCAAGGATGGCGACACCCTGAACATCGATGTCACCGTTATTAAAGACGGCTACCACGGCGATACCAGCCGGATGTTCCATGTCGGCACCGTCCCTGTCTGGGCCGAGCGTCTGTCGCAAGTCACCCAGGAATGCATGTACAAAGCCATTGAACTGGTCAAACCTGGCTGCCGCCTCGGCGACATTGGTGAAGTCATCCAGAAACACGCCGAGAAAAACGGTTTCTCGGTGGTTCGCGAGTTCTGTGGCCACGGCATTGGCAAGGTATTCCACGAAGAGCCGCAAATCCTGCACTACGGTCGTGCCGGCACCGGGATGGAGCTGAAAGAAGGCATGACCTTCACCATCGAGCCGATGATTAACCAGGGCAAAGCCGACACCAAAGTATTGGGCGACGGCTGGACCGCGATCACCAAGGACCGCAAGCTCTCCGCCCAGTGGGAACACACCCTGGCAGTGACCGCTACCGGCTACGAGATCTTCACCCTGCGCAGCGATGACACCATCCCTCGCGTTTCGGCCTGATCCTTGCTGACTGCTGTGTTGGGGTCTCTACGAAAACTCGCCGAGCGGCGATCAGGCAAGGCAAAAACAGGCGAGGAAGCGGAGTTTAGGCATCTAAATGAGCATTCCGAGCCTGTTTTTAACGCAGCATGATCGACGCGCAGGCAGTTTTCAGCCTATAGAAAGAAAGGAAAGCCAATCGATGCCACAGGTGGATCCCGAACTCTTCGACCGCGGCCAGTTCCAGGCTGAACTGGCCTTGAAGGCAAGCCCGATTGCTGCCTTCAAGAAAGCGATCCGCCAGGCCCGCGAGGTGCTTGACGCACGCTTTCGTAGCGGGAGGGATATCCGCCGGCTGATCGAGGATCGCGCCTGGTTCGTCGATAACATCCTCCAGAAAGCCTGGGAACAGTTCAACTGGAGCGAAGATGCCGACATCGCGCTGGTCGCGGTCGGCGGCTACGGCCGTGGCGAACTGCACCCTTACTCCGACATCGATCTGCTGATCCTGCTCGACAGTGCCGATCACGAGATTTTCCGCGATTCCATCGAACGCTTTCTGACGTTGCTGTGGGACATCGGCCTGGAAGTCGGGCAAAGCGTGCGTTCGGTGGACGAATGCGCCGAAGAAGCCCGCGCCGACCTGACGGTCATCACCAACCTGATGGAAAGCCGCACCATTGCCGGCCCCGAGCGGCTGCGCCAGCGCATGCTGGAGGTCACCAGCACCGCTGATATGTGGCCGAGCAAGGACTTCTTCCTGGCCAAGCGCGCCGAGCAAAAGGCCCGCCACCACAAGTACAACGACACCGAATACAACCTGGAACCCAACGTCAAAGGTTCGCCCGGTGGCCTGCGGGATATTCAAACCCTTCTCTGGGTAGCCCGCCGCCAATACGGCACACTGAACCTGCGCGCACTGGCTGGCGAAGGCTTCCTGGTGGAGAGTGAGAACGCGCTGCTGGCGTCCTCCCAGGAGTTTTTGTGGAAGGTTCGTTACGCCTTGCACATGCTGGCCGGCCGCTCTGAAGACCGCCTGCTGTTCGATCACCAGCGCTCGATTGCCGGGTTGTTGGGCTTTGACGGTGAAGACGCCAAGCAGGCCATCGAAAGCTTCATGCAGCAGTACTACCGAGTGGTCATGAGCATTGCTCAGCTCAGCGACTTGATCATCCAGCACTTCGAGGAAATCATTCTCGCGCCGGAAAATGAAGCGCCTGCGCAACCGCTCAACTCGCGTTTCCAACTGCATGACGGCTACATCGAAGTCACCCACGTCAACGTCTTCAAGCGCACACCGTTCGCCATGCTGGAGATCTTCCTGCTGATGGCTCAGCACCCGGAGATCAAAGGGGTTCGCGCCGATACCGTCCGTTTACTGCGGGAAAACCGTCACTTGATCGACGACGATTTCCGCAATGACATCCGCAATACCAGCCTGTTCATCGAATTGTTCAAGTGCGAGATAGGCATCCACCGCAACCTGCGACGGATGAACAGGTATGGCATTCTCGGGCGTTATCTGCCGGAGTTCGGCTTTATCGTCGGCCAGATGCAGCACGACCTGTTCCACATCTACACCGTCGACGCCCACACCCTGAACCTGATCAAACACCTGCGCAAACTGCAGTACACCCAGGTTTCCGAGAAATTCCCGTTGGCCAGCAAACTCATGGGCAAGTTGCCCAAACCCGAGCTGATCTACCTGGCTGGCCTGTATCACGACATCGGCAAGGGTCGACATGGCGATCACTCGGACATTGGCGCAGTAGATGCCGAGGCGTTTTGCGCGCGCCATCAACTGCCGCAGTGGGACACTCGACTGATTGTCTGGCTGGTGCAAAATCACTTGGTGATGTCGACCACCGCCCAACGCAAGGATCTTTCCGATCCACAGGTCATTCACGATTTCGCGCAAATCGTCGTCGATCAGACCCGGCTCGACTACCTGTACGTGCTGACCGTCGCCGACATCAATGCGACCAATCCGACTTTGTGGAACTCCTGGCGGGCCAGCCTGTTGCGTCAGCTCTACACCGAGACCAAGCGTGCGTTGCGCCGCGGCCTGGAGAACCCGGTAGACCGTGAACAGCAGATCCGCCAGACCCAGAGCGCAGCCTTGGACATCCTGGTGCGCAGCGGCACCGATCCGGACGACGTCGAACAGCTATGGGCGCAATTGGGCGATGACTATTTCCTGCGCCATACCGCTGGCGACGTAGCCTGGCACAGCGATGCGATCCTGCAACAGCCTGCCGACGGCGGCCCCTTGGTGCTGATCAAGGAAACTACCCAACGGGAATTCGAGGGCGGCACGCAGATCTTCATTTACGCGCCGGACCAGCACGATTTCTTCGCCGTGACCGTGGCGGCGATGGATCAGCTCAATCTGAACATTCACGACGCCCGGGTTATCACCTCCAGCAGTCAGTTCACCCTCGACACCTACATTGTGCTCGACACCGATGGCGACTCGATCGGCGACAACCCTTTGCGCGTCAAGCAGATCCGCGACGGTCTGACCGAAGCCCTGCGCAATCCGGCTGACTACCCGACTATCATCCAGCGACGGGTGCCACGCCAGCTCAAGCACTTCGCGTTCCCGCCACAGGTCACCATCCACAACGACGCCCAGCGTCCGGTGACCGTACTCGAACTGAGCGCCCCGGACCGGCCCGGCCTGCTGGCGCGAATCGGAACGATCTTCCTCGAGTTTGACCTGTCGCTGCAGAACGCCAAGATCGCCACCCTCGGCGAGCGCGTGGAAGACGTGTTTTTCATTACCGACGCAACCAACCAGCCGCTGTCCGACCCGCAGCTGTGTAGCCGCTTGCAGGACGCCATCGTTGAGCAACTGAGCGTCAGCTACGAACCGAATATCGAACTGTCGCGCCTGAGCATTTAGCAGCGCGCCATGACTAACCGTATTGAGTGAGATCCGTCACCGATGAACAACGCTTTGAATCAGTTGCAGCCCTACCCGTTCGAGAAACTTCGCGCCCTGCTCGGCAGCGTGCAACCCGCGGCTGATAAGCGCGCGATCGCCCTGTCCATCGGCGAACCAAAACACCGCTCGCCAGACTTTGTTGCGCAAGCCCTGGCCAGCAACCTGGATCAGATGGCGGTTTATCCGACCACCTTGGGCATCCCGGCTCTGCGCGAAGCGATTGCTCATTGGTGCGAACGCCGTTTCAGCGTTCCCAACGGCTGGCTCGACCCGGCGCGCAACGTGCTGCCGGTCAACGGTACGCGCGAGGCGCTGTTCGCTTTCACCCAGACCGTGGTCAACCGCAGCGATGACGCGCTGGTCGTCAGCCCGAACCCGTTCTATCAAATCTACGAAGGCGCAGCCTTCCTCGCCGGGGCCAAGCCGCATTACCTGCCTTGCCTGGACGAAAACGGCTTCAATCCGGATTTCGACGCGGTGTCGGCCGACATCTGGAAACGCTGCCAGATCCTGTTCCTATGCTCGCCGGGCAACCCGACCGGCGCGCTGATCCCACTGGAAACCCTGAAAAAGCTGATCGCTCTGGCCGACGAATACGACTTCGTGATCGCTGCCGACGAGTGCTACAGCGAGTTGTACTTCGACGAACAAACACCACCGTCTGGCCTGCTCAGCGCCTGCGTCGCATTGGGTCGCCAGGACTTCAAACGCTGCGTGGTATTCCACAGCCTGTCCAAACGCTCCAACCTGCCCGGTCTACGCTCTGGTTTTGTCGCCGGTGACGCCGAGATCCTCAAAGCGTTTCTGCTCTACCGCACCTACCACGGCTGCGCCATGCCGGTTCAGACTCAACTGGCAAGCGTTGCGGCCTGGAACGACGAAGAGCACGTGCGCGCCAATCGCACGCTGTATCGGGAAAAATTCGACGCCGTGCTGGAAATTTTGAGCCCAGTACTCGACGTGCAGCGCCCGGATGGCGGTTTCTATCTTTGGCCGAATGTTGAGGGTGATGACGCGGAATTCTGCCGTGAGCTGTTCGCGCAAGAACATGTGACTGTGGTTCCGGGCTCGTACTTGTCGCGCGAAGTCGACGGTTTTAATCCGGGTGCCGGACGTGTACGGATGGCACTGGTTGCGCCGTTAGCGGAATGTGTTGAAGCAGCAACGCGGATTCGCGATTTCATTCAGGCCCGCCGGTAACCTCACCCTTGTGGGAGCGGCGGTGCGGCGATCCGACTTGCCCGCGAAGCAGACGCTGCGGTCCATCAGGCCAACCGCGTCATCGTTCTTCGCGGGCAAGCCACGCTCCCACAAGTCGCGGCTGGCCGGGAAACCTGTAGCACAACGCGACAAAGGTCGGCCACAGTCGACGCCGAGCCCACCCGGTCATGGCATAATCCGTCACCTTTCGTTTCCAGCACCTGCAAAGGGGGCAATTCCTTGACCGCTTCAAGCAAAACGTTGCACCTTTTCGGCATCAAAGCCTGCGACACCATGAAAAAGGCGCGCACCTGGCTCGATGAAAACGCTGTCCGCTATGATTTCCATGATTACAAAGCGGTCGGAATCGACCGTGAACATCTGACCCAGTGGTGCAACGAGCACGGCTGGCAAGTGGTGTTGAACCGTGCTGGCACGACTTTTCGCAAACTCGACGACGAACGCAAAGCCGATCTCGACCAAGCGAAAGCGATTGAACTGATGCTCGCGCAACCCTCGATGATCAAGCGCCCAGTGCTCGATCTCGGTAGCAGAACCCTGATTGGCTTCAAGCCAGATATCTATGCGGCGGCCTTCCAGTAAGCCTGCCCATTCATTTTTGTAAGAGGTAACTGCATGTCCACTACTCTATTCAGCCTGGCATTCGGTGTCGGTACCCAAAATCGTCAAGGCACGTGGCTGGAAGTGTTTTACGCCCAGCCGTTGCTCAACCCTTCGGCCGAACTGGTGGCTGCCATTGCTCCTGTTTTGGGTTACACCGAGGGCAATCAGGCCATCGCGTTCAGCACCGCTCAAGCGGCGCAACTGGCCGAAGCCCTGAAAAGCGTCGATGCCGCTCAAGCCGCATTGCTGACCCGTCTGGCTGAAAGCCACAAGCCACTGGTCGCCACCTTGCTGGCAGAAGACGCTCCGCTGAGTTCCACCCCTGAGGCCTACCTCAAGCTGCACCTGCTGTCTCATCGCCTGGTCAAGCCTCACGGCCTGAACCTGGCCGGCATTTTCCCGTTGCTGCCGAACGTGGCCTGGACCAGTCAGGGTGCGATCGACTTGAGCGAACTGGCCGAGCATCAACTCGAAGCCCGTCTGCGCGGCGAGCTGCTGGAAGTGTTCTCGGTGGACAAGTTCCCGAAAATGACCGACTACGTGGTTCCGGCCGGCGTGCGTATCGCTGACGCGGCACGTATCCGCCTGGGCGCCTACGTGGGCGAAGGCACCACCGTGATGCACGAAGGTTTCGTCAACTTCAACGCCGGCACCGAAGGCCCGGGCATGATCGAAGGCCGCGTCTCGGCGGGCGTCTTCGTCGGCAAGGGTTCGGACCTGGGCGGCGGTTGCTCGACCATGGGCACCCTGTCCGGTGGCGGTAACATCATCATCAAGGTTGGCGAAGGCTGCCTGATCGGCGCCAACGCCGGTATCGGCATTCCGTTGGGTGACCGCAACACCGTTGAGTCCGGCCTGTACGTGACCGCCGGGACCAAAGTGGCGCTGCTCGACGAGAAGAATCAACTCGTTAAAGTGGTGAAGGCCCGCGAATTGGCCGGTCAATCCGACCTGCTGTTCCGCCGCAATTCGGAGACCGGTGCCGTGGAGTGCAAAACCCACAAATCGGCCATCGAACTGAACGAAGCGCTGCACGCTCACAACTAGGGTCTGCACGAAAAGTCGCCGAGCGAAGGTTAGGCAAGGCAAAAACAGGCGAGGAACGGCTGGGGTCGCACCCGACTTTACGGCTGTAAATGAGCATTCCGAGCCTGTTTTTAACGCAGCATAACCGAGCGCAGGCACTTTTCGTCCAGAGCCTAAGCAGCGACTCGATGCCACAGCAGTTGGGCGCGTATCATCAGCGCCCGGCCTGCTCAAACGAGTCTTGACTACTATGCTTGTGCCCTCTCCTTGGCGCGCCGATTTCCCGGCCATCGCCGCTCTGCAACGGCAAGACCAGACCTATCTGGACAACGCCGCCACCACTCAGAAACCCCAAGCCCTGCTGGACGCTCTGGCGCACTACTACGCCAACGGCGCAGCCAATGTGCATCGAGCCCAACACCTTCCCGGCGCTCACGCCACCCAGGCGTTTGAGGACGGTCGCGGCAAGGTTGCCCAGTGGCTGAATGCCGGCAATCGCGGGCAAATCATTTTTACCCACGGCGCGACCTCCGCGCTGAACCTCTTGGCCTATGGCCTGGAACACCAATTCAATCCGGGCGATGAGATTGTCATCAGCGCCCTGGAACACCATGCCAACCTGCTGCCCTGGCAACAGCTGGCCCTGCGTCGCGGCCTTGAGCTGATCGTCCTGCCACTGGACGCCGATGGCCTGATCGATCTCGACGCCGCGGCAAACCTGATCGGCCCGCGTACTCGCCTACTGGCGGTCAGTCAGCTGTCCAACGTACTCGGTGCCTGGCAGCCGTTGCCGGCGCTGTTGGCAATGGCCAAGACCCATGACGCGATGACCGTGGTCGATGGTGCTCAAGGCGTCGTTCATGGGCGACACGATGTGCAGGCGTTGGGCTGTGACTTCTACGTGTTTTCCAGCCACAAACTCTACGGTCCGGACGGCCTCGGCGTGCTCTACGGCCGTAATGAGGCGCTGCACCAACTGCGTCATTGGCAGTTCGGCGGTGAAATGGTACAGAACGCGGATTATCAGCACGCCTCCTTCCGCCCCGCCCCGCTGGGTTTCGAAGCCGGAACGCCGCCGATTGCCAGCGTAATCGGCCTTGGCGCGACCCTGGACTACCTCAATGGGCTCGATCAGCACGCGGTAAACGCCCATGAGGCCGCCTTGCATGCCTATCTGCTGCACGGCCTGCTCGCGCGCAAGGGCATTCGTCTGCTGGGCACACCGCAGGTGGCGCTGGCCAGTTTTGTCGTCGAGGGCGTACACAACTCGGACCTTGCGCACTTGCTGACCGAGCAGGGCATTGCCGTGCGTGCTGGCCATCACTGTGCAATGCCATTGCTGAAAAGCTTCGCCCTGCCGGGAGCGATTCGGGTGTCCCTGGCGCTTTACAACGACTCCGAGGACCTCGAGCGCTTCTTTGAAGCCCTCGATCAAGCCCTGGTGCTGTTGCGATGAGCTTGCCTGCCGAAGCCCTGACGGCACTGGAAGCCTTCCAGAGCGCCGCCAGCTGGGAGCAGCGAGCACGGCTGCTGATGCAGTGGGGTGATCGACTGCAGGCCTTGAGCGACGAGGAAAGGACCGACGCCAACCGGGTGCATGGCTGTGAAAGTCAGGTCTGGTTGATCGGTAGTTTGCAGGACGGCCACTGGCAATTCGCCGCCAGCAGCGATGCGCGGCTGATTCGCGGATTGGTCGCGTTGCTGCTGGTGCGGGTCAATGGTTTGTCTGCTGAGGATTTGCAGCAGGTCGACTTGCCGGACTGGTTCAATCAGTTGGGCTTATCGCGACAGCTTTCGCCGTCGCGCAGCAATGGCTTGAATGCCGTGTTGCAGCGAATGCGTGAGCTGGCTCAATAACTGATCTATCAGGCAGGTTTGACCCGATCCGCCGGCCGCCGCACTCCGGCAACGATCTTGTCCACAGCCTTGGTCGCCGCGACCATGCCGAAGGTCGCCGTCACCATCATCACTGCGCCAAAACCGCCGGCGCAGTCGAGCTTCACGCCGTCGCCGACAAAACTCTTCTGCAGGCAAATGCTGCCGTCCGGTTTCGGATAGCGCAGTTGTTCGGTGGAAAATACGCACGGCACGCTGTAATGACGGGTCACGGTGCGCGAGAAGCCATAATCACGGCGCAAGGTCGAGCGGACCTTGGACGCCAGCGGATCATTGAAGGTACGGTTCAGATCACAAACCTGAATCAGCGTCGGGTCGATCTGCCCGCCAGCACCGCCGGTGGTGATGATCTGGATCTTGCGGCGTTTGCACCAGGCGATCAGCGCGGCCTTGGCGTTGACACTGTCGATGCAGTCGATCACACAATCGATGTCCGGCGTGATGTACTCGGCCATGGTCTCGCGCGTGACGAAATCGGCCACCGCATGCACCGTGCAGTCCGGGTTGATCCCACGCAGGCGCTCGGCCATCACCTCGACTTTGGCCTGACCAACGGTGCTGTCCAATGCATGCAACTGACGATTGCTATTGCTGACGCAGACATCGTCCAGGTCGAACAGCGAGATCTCGCCCACTCCGCAACGGGCGATGGCTTCCGCCGCCCAGGAGCCGACTCCGCCGACCCCGACGATCGCCACATGGGCCGCACGCAAGCGCGCCAGACCTTCGATGCCATACAAACGGGCGACGCCAGCAAACCGCGGATCTTCTGTACTCATGACCATTACCCTAAAAACCGGCGCGCATTATAGGGCGGGCGCTGACGAAGAGCATCTTTGTGGTATGAACGGCGGCCAAGCCTGATTAAATAGTCTACGTGGCACAATAATTTGAGCTACAACGCCGCGAGCAAAGAACTTAAGTGAACTTGGATTGCCCAATGTCCGGCCATTGCGCTGTCCGCTGTACGGCCAGTTGAAAGCCAGTGTAGGATGCGCGCCGCTTGGCGCACGCCAATCGCTCCCTCGTTCCACACCTTTTGGAACCCGAAATAGCTATGTCATCGCGTAAATTTGGACTCAACCTGGTGGTGGTTCTGGCAATCGCCGCGCTGTTCACCGGTTTCTGGGCGCTGATCAACCGCCCGGTCTCGGCCCCCGACTGGCCTGAACAGATCTCCGGTTTTTCTTACTCGCCTTTCCAGCAAGGGCAGTACCCACAGAAAGACCAGTACCCATCCGACGATGAAATGCGTCGTGATCTGGAGATCATGAGCAAGCTGACCGACAACATCCGTACCTACTCGGTCGACGGCACCCTTGAGGACATCCCCAAGCTGGCTGAAGAGTTCGGCCTGCGGGTAACCCTGGGGATCTGGATCAGCCCGGATCAAGAACGTAACGAGCGCGAGATCACCCGCGCCATCGCACTCGCCAACAGCTCGCGCAGTGTTGTGCGGGTCGTCGTCGGCAACGAGGCGATCTTCCGTAAGGAAATCACCGCCAAGGAACTGAGCGTTCTGCTTGATCGCGTACGTGCGGCCGTCAAGGTTCCGGTCACTACGTCCGAGCAGTGGCACGTCTGGGAAGAACATCCTGAACTGGCCAAGCACGTCGACCTGATCGCGGCCCACGTCCTGCCCTACTGGGAGTTCATCCCGGTGGACAAAGCCGGTCAGTTCGTTCTCGACCGTGCACGGGACCTGAAAAAGATGTTCCCGAAAAAACCACTGCTGCTGTCCGAGGTGGGCTGGCCGAGTAACGGCCGCATGCGTGGCGGTACCGATGCCAGCCCGGCCGATCAGGCAATCTACCTGCGCACGCTGGTCAACAAGCTCAACCGCCAAGGCTTCAACTACTTCGTGATCGAAGCTTTCGACCAACCGTGGAAGGCCAGTGACGAAGGTTCTGTAGGCGCCTACTGGGGCGTTTTCAATGCCGCACGCCAGCAGAAATTCAACTTCGAAGGCCCCGTGGTTGCGATCCCGCAGTGGCGTGTGCTGGCCATCGGCTCGGCTGTTCTGGCGATGCTCTCGCTGGCCCTGCTGTTGATCGACGGCTCGGCCCTGCGTCAGCGCGGCCGCACCTTCCTGACCTTTATCGCGTTCCTCTGCGGTTCGGTGCTGGTGTGGATCGGCTACGACTACAGCCAGCAATACAGCACCTGGTTCAGCCTGACAGTGGGCTTCTTGCTCGCCCTCGGTGCGCTCGGGGTGTTTATTGTGTTGCTGACCGAAGCCCATGAACTGGCCGAGGCGGTCTGGACCCACAAACGCCGGCGCGAATTCCTGCCAGTGGTGGGTGATTCCGACTACCGTCCGAAAGTCTCGATCCACGTGCCCTGCTACAACGAGCCACCCGAGATGGTCAAACAGACCCTCAATGCGCTGGCCAATCTCGACTATCCGGACTTCGAAGTCCTGATCATCGATAACAACACCAAAGACCCGGCGGTCTGGGAACCGGTGCAGGCCTACTGCGAAACCCTCGGCCCGCGCTTCAAGTTCTTCCACGTCGCGCCACTGGCCGGCTTCAAGGGTGGTGCACTGAATTACCTGATTCCGCACACCGCTCCAGACGCCGAAGTCATCGCGGTGATCGACTCCGATTACTGCGTCGAGCCGAACTGGCTCAAGCACATGGTGCCGCACTTCGCCGACCCGAAAATCGCCGTGGTGCAGTCACCTCAGGACTATCGCGACCAGAACGAAAGCACCTTCAAGAAGCTCTGCTACTCGGAATACAAGGGCTTCTTCCACATCGGCATGGTCACCCGCAACGACCGTGACGCGATCATCCAGCACGGCACCATGACCATGACTCGCCGTTCGGTGCTCGAAGAGCTGGGCTGGGCGGACTGGTGCATTTGTGAAGACGCCGAATTGGGTCTGCGGATCTTCGAAAAAGGCTTGTCGGCTGCGTATTACCACACCAGCTATGGCAAAGGCCTGATGCCCGATACCTTTATCGACTTCAAGAAACAGCGCTTCCGCTGGGCCTACGGTGCGATTCAGATCATCAAGCGTCACACCGCAAGCCTGTTGCGCGGCAAAGACACCGAGCTGACCCGTGGCCAGCGCTATCACTTCCTCGCGGGCTGGTTGCCGTGGGTTGCAGACGGTATGAACATCTTCTTCACCGTCGGCGCCCTGCTGTGGTCGTCGGCGATGATCATCGTGCCGCAGCGGGTCGATCCGCCGCTGTTGATCTTCGCGATCCCGCCATTGGCGTTGTTCGTGTTCAAGGTCGGCAAGATCATCTTCCTCTACCGTCGTGCGGTCGGGGTCAACATGAAGGATGCGTTCGCGGCGGCACTGGCGGGTCTGGCGTTGTCTCACACCATCGCCAAAGCGGTGTTGTACGGCTTCTTCACCAGCAGCATTCCGTTCTTCCGTACGCCGAAAAATGCCGACAATCACGGCTTTTGGGTAGCGATCTCGGAAGCCCGGGAAGAGATGTTCATCATGCTGCTGTTGTGGGGCGCGGCACTAGGCATCTGCCTGGTGCAGGGCCTGCCGAGCAACGACATACGCTTCTGGGTAACCATGTTGCTCGTGCAGTCGCTGCCGTATCTGGCGGCGCTGATCATGGCGTTCCTGTCTTCGCTGCCTAAACCGGCACCTGAGACAGAGCCAGCACCTGCTGCATAAATCGACGGGAAGCACTAAACGGCGGCCAGTGGCCGCCGTTTTGCTTTAAGATATCCGCCATTTTGCGCGCCTTGCCTTTGCACCGGAGTTCCCCCATGACGGCCCACGCCGACCTTTCGCCGACCCTCCAACTCGCCTGTGATCTGATTCGCCGTCCGTCTGTGACGCCAGTCGACGCCGATTGCCAGAAGCTGATGATGCAGCGCCTGGGCGATGCCGGCTTCAAGCTGGAGCCAATGCGCATTGAGGATGTGGATAACTTCTGGGCGACCCACGGCAAACACGAAGGCCCTGTGCTGTGCTTCGCCGGTCACACCGACGTGGTCCCGACCGGCCCGGTGCAAGCCTGGCAGACCGATCCATTCGACGCACTGATCGACGAACACGGCATGCTCTGTGGCCGTGGCGCCGCAGACATGAAAGGCAGCCTCGCGGCGATGCTGGTGGCAGCCGAGCGCTTTGTCGCTGACTACCCGGACCACAAAGGCTCGGTGGCTTTCCTGATCACCAGTGACGAAGAAGGTCCGGCCCATCACGGCACTAAAGCGGTCATCGAACGTCTTGTCGCCCGTAAAGAACGCCTGGACTGGTGCATCGTCGGTGAGCCGTCGAGTACTACTCTGGTCGGTGACGTGGTGAAAAACGGTCGTCGCGGCTCCCTCGGTGCCAAACTCACCGTCCGCGGTGTGCAAGGCCACGTGGCTTACCCGCATCTGGCGAAGAACCCGATCCATCTCGCGACCCCCGCGCTAGCCGAACTGGCCGCCGAGCATTGGGACCACGGCAACAGCTTCTTCCCGCCGACCAGTTTCCAAATCTCCAATCTGAATTCCGGCACTGGCGCGACCAACGTGATCCCGGGTGATCTGGTTGCCGTATTCAACTTCCGCTTCTCCACCGAGTCGACCGTCGAAGGCCTGCAACAGCGGGTCGCCGATATCCTCGACAAACATGGCCTGGACTGGCATGTGGAGTGGGCGCTGTCCGGCCTGCCGTTCCTCACCGAACCGGGTGCGTTGCTCGATGCCGTCTCGGACAGCATCAAGGCCATTACCGGCCGTGAAACCAAGGCGTCCACCAGCGGTGGCACATCCGACGGACGCTTCATCGCGACCATGGGCACCCAAGTGGTTGAGTTGGGCCCGGTCAACGCGACGATTCACCAGGTCAACGAGCGCGTGCTTGCCAGCGACCTCGATGTACTGACCGAAATCTACTACCAGACTCTGATCAAGTTGCTCGCCTGATGCTCACCTGCCCTATCTGCGCCGCGCCTCTGAGCGCGGTCGACAATGGAGTGGCCTGCCCTGTCGGGCACCGCTTCGACCGCGCGCGCCAGGGCTATCTGAACCTGCTGCCGGTGCAGCACAAGAACAGCCGTGATCCCGGCGACAACCAGGCGATGGTCGAAGCCCGGCGTGATTTCCTCAACGCCGGCCATTACGCGCCAGTGGCCAGGCGCCTTGCCGAACTGGCCGCCGAACGTGCGCCACAGCGCTGGCTGGATATCGGTTGTGGCGAGGGTTACTACACCGCGCAAATCGCCGAAGCCCTGCCGAACGCCGATGGCTATGCGCTGGACATCTCCCGCGAAGCAGTGAAACGTGCCTGCCGGCGCAATCCGCAGCTGACCTGGTTGATCGCCAGCATGGCCCGCGTACCCTTGGCCGATGCCAGCTGCCAGTTCCTCGCCAGCGTTTTCAGCCCGTTGGACTGGCAGGAAGCCAAACGCCTGCTCAGCCCCGGTGGCGGTTTGATGCGCGTCGGACCGACCAGCGGTCATTTGATGGAATTGCGCGAGCGTCTATATGACGAAGTCCGCGATTATGCTGACGACAAGCACCTGGCCCTGGTGCCAGAAGGCATGCAGTTGCAACACAGCGAAACCCTGGACTTCAAGCTCAGTCTGGTCGCGGCCCAGGACCGCGCCAACCTGTTGGCCATGACGCCCCACGGCTGGCGCGCCAGTGCCGAACGCCGGGCCAACGTCATCGAACAGCCCGAGCCGTTCGAGGTCAGCGTGTCGATGCGCTACGATTACTTCGTGCTTCAATAACCCATTAATTCATGGCCTTGAGCAGTCGCTTGAGGCCGACTAAATCCGCGAATGGATTTTTCAGACACGCAGTGAGGACATCCATGCGCCAACCCGATATCGAGATTTACCTGAAAGACGCCGACGTCGACTACAAGACCATCGCAGCCTGGCTCGGCACGGCTCTGGGCCCTTGCACCGACTGGGTGCAGAAAGGCCAGACCTACAAATGCAAAGCCGGCAATGTGCCAGTGACCTGGTTACCCAAGGCTGTGGGCAAGTGGAACAGCCTGCATCTGGACAGCGACCAGACCCCATGGGACGACGACATCGCCTGCGCTCGCGCCGCGTTCGCCGCGTTGAACGTAGAAGTGCGTTGCGCGCCGGGCACCTGGGTTGAGGATGAAGGTGAGGAAACGGCTGATCGCTGGATTCGCATCAGCGTTGATGGCGAAGAAGAGATCACCTGGCATACGGCGTAATTCATTGCCAAAAAAAATCCGGAATCTGCCAAGAATTCCGGATTTTTTATGGCTGACCGTAGCAGCTGCCGAAGGCTGCGTTCGATCTGGGCCGCATTCGGACGAAGCGGTCGTAAAATGGCAGACCTCGTACTTTCAGGAAGACCGCATTCTCTCTATTTGCGACCGCTTCGCAGCCGAACGCAGCCTTCGGCAGCTGCTACAGGGGTATCTCTCACTCCTCCAATTGCGGTGTCTCTTGGCCCATGCAGCGCACAGCCTGCTTCTTGCTGTTGACCAGCACACCGGTCAAACCCTTCTGCTCGGTGTCGAACAGCACCAGCACGCCATCGATGCACTGGGCGACTTGCGGGGCTGGTTCCAGGGAGACTTTGTAGTCTTCGCCCGGTACGGTCTTGAGCATGGTGAAGTCGCTCAACAGCAGCGCATCTTCAGGTTTGGCGAAGTGCAGGTAGCCGTAGAACCACAGGGCCCCGACGGTGCCGAGGATGCTGCAGATACCGGTGATGATCAGGGGAATGGCGTTACGTTCTTCACTCATTGCGGACTCTCTGGAGGTTCAACTTCTGAATTCGGGGGTACGGGATAATTCGGGATTTCGCCCAGTCGGCGCAGGCCGTTGAAATGCTGGGGATCATCAAGATAGCGCAGCATGACTTTTCGCCAGATCGGGTCGGCAAACGTCTGCACATGACCACCGCGAGTCAGCTGCAACACCTTGGGCGGCGGCGCAGCTTGATACAGACGGATACCATTGGAAAGAGGCACCAACGGATCGTCGATGCTGTGGTAGATCAGTTTCGGCACGCCATTGAGGTGCGGCATGGCGTTGATTGCGCTGTCAGCATCCGGAACCAGCCAGGACAGCGGCACCTGGAACGGCCAGGTCATCCAGGAGCTGCTCAAGGCGAAGCGTCCTACATCACGGTAGCTGGCCGGCACACTGTCGAGAACGATCGCCTTGAGCTGACGTTGGCGCTCGGGATGTTCAACCAGGTAATGCACCGCCAGCGCACCGCCGAGGCTTTGGCCAAGAACCACCAGCGGTTTGCCTTGAACCTCGGGGGCCTTGTCCAGCCATTGGAACGCCGCGTCGATATCCTGATAGATCTCCGGCAGCCGTGGTTCACCCTCTGACAAGCCATAGCCGCGATAGTCCATTAGCAGCACCTGATAGCCCTGCTCCGGTAGCCACCAACTGCCGCCCAAGTGTCCTGCCAGATTGCCGCCATTGCCGTGCAGATGCAGCACAGTGCCTTTGACGGCCACTCCAGCCTTGGCCGGCAGCCACCAACCGCGCAGCTTGAGGCCGTCGGCAGTGGTCAGGGTGACGTCGCTGTATTGCAGGTGCGCTTTTTCCGGGGTGAACGGCAGGCCGGGTTCGGGGTAGAACAGCAAGGAGCTGCAACCGCTCAAGGCCAGTAACAGGCAAAAAATACCGAGGATTCTCATCCGTTTGAAACCTCACAGTACGGGTTGGAATACGATCCTGTGGGAGCGAGCTTGCTCGCGATGGCGTTCTAACATTCAGCATTGATGTTGACTGTGACACCGCTATCGCGAGCAAGCTCGCTCCCACACTGGATCTCGCCGTCCCTACAGGATATTCGAGTAATCCGCTTCGATCCGGTCCAGGCTCAAGTGATTGAGGAAGTTGGAGAAGCACATCCAGGCCGACAGTGCGTTCATGTCGCGGAATTGATCCGGCAAATACTTGGGCGGCACGATCAGGCCTTCATCCACCAACTGGCGCAACGTGCGCATGTCTTCCAACGTCGTCTTGCCACAAAACAGCAAGGGTATCTGCTCAAGCTTGCCCTTACGCACGGCCAACTGAATGTAGTTGTAAACCATGATAAAGCCCTTGAGGTAGGACAAGTCTTTGGTAAACGGCAGACCGTTAGGCACCGAGCCACGGAACACCCGGCTGGCGTTGCTATAGCATTGCTCCATCTCGAAGCCTTGTTCGCGGAAGAATTCGAAGATCTGCAAGAAATCCGCGCCCTCTTCCACCATATGAATGGCGCGGGTGCGGTTGGTCAGTTTGCGCAGGCGGCTTGGGTAGGACGCAAAGGTGATGATTTCCATCAGGATCGCCAGTCCTTCCTGGGTCACAGTCGAGGACGGCGGGCCCTTGGACAGGAAGGTGCAGATCGGCTGGTTCAGACCGTTGAGAGTGGTACCCACATGCACCAGCCCTTCATGGACTTCCAGGGCACGCACGTCACGGTCGTTGAACATTGCATCGGCGCGGATCTTGATGTAGTCGGCACCGGCCGCCGCATCAGCGACAATCCCGTCGGACTCGAACACCCGAATGGTTTCCTCGGCCTCGCCGAAGACCTTGTTCAAGCGGGTTTGCAGCAGGTGGACGGCGTCCTTGGCGGTCAAGGTCTTGGGTTCGTCCTTGAGGTCGCCACGGCCGTCGATGTTGTTCAGGTAATCGGAGAGCATCAGGCCCAGATCAGCCAGGGTCGGGTCGCCGGCATGGAACGCATCGGAGGCCGCGCCGTAAAGCTCCTGGGAGATCAGACCGAAATCTTCGGTGCCACGCGCTTCGAGCATGCGCACCACCATTCGATATTCCTTGCACATACGCCGCATGATCTGCCCGACCGGGTTGAACTGGCCCAGTTGACGGGTGATATCACGCTCAATGTTCTGGAATTCCAGCTTCACTGCACTGGAGTCGAACGCGAGCGGGCGGTTGAGGTAGTAGTCGCGGTCGACGGCGGGCATTTCCTTGCCGTTGGCCTTGAGGAAACCTTTGCGGACGTTGTCGTCCCACTTGACCGCGTCCAGTACGCGGATCGGCGTTTGCGCCAGCACTATGCGATCGGACAAGATGCGTATCGTCTGCTGGTAATCGTCCACCCGTAACTCCTATTGATAACGTTTTGTACCGCGTTTACTTGGCCGAACGCTGGAAGCGCGCCGCTTCGACGAACACGTCAGAATTGGCAGGATCGTCCAGCCAGGCAAACACCTGCTCCAGCGGATTGCTGATCAGCACACCCTCGCCCTCTTTGGTGTCAAAAGGTTCGCCACTCAGAGCCTCTTGCCCTTGCGCCTGATGGATCTGCTCAAGGTCGAGGTTATAGACCACCAGTTCGTGCTTATCGGTCAATTCGAAACCAGCAATAGTGAAATGACCACCGAACTTATTCGGCACCGGCGCTGACAGGTACCAGCGGCTACCGTGGCGCGAGACGGTAAAGTCGTAGGCTTCGCGCTCTTTAGGCCTGCTTTTAGGATAGCTGACGGCCCTGTAGCGATTGGCTGCGACGCGGGTCAGCTCAAGATTGAGCGCCTCGCCCCAGGCGTTCTTGCTGGTCCATTTGCCGAGCAGCGCGGCAGGCGCAGCCTGATCAGCCGGCAGCGGCTCCTTGAAACTCACCAGGCAGCCACTGAGCAGCAGAAACGACAAGGCGATCACGGCACGCCAGGACTTCATTCAATACTCCCTATGAACACAACGCCGACCGCTCCCACAGGGTTACACCGAGGCCAACACCAAATGCATGTAACGCTTGAGAATACCGAGCATTTCTTCCTCGGCCTCAGGCTCCGCATCATTGAGCAGGCCTTGATATTCCATCCGTCTGATAATAGCCGTCAAAACTTTGGCATCTTGTTGTGGCTCACGGGAACCCAATACCTGGAAAAACTGGCAAGTACCTTGTAGGAGAATTTGCTGGTGCGAGCGCACCAACAGCGCCAGACGCGGGTTGAGCAGCGCTTCCTGGCGGAACGCCTGCTCGGCCATCAAGTGCTCACGACGGTTGTGCAATTGGCGCTGAACATAGTCGGCGGTCAACCGGGCAATATCGTCAGCCAGTTGCGAACGGGACTCCCGGCTGCCATCACCATAGGCAACCATCTCGCGCAGCAAGCCTTCGTTGTTCGCCCAGAATTTGGCCATGAAGGCCGCGCTGCGTTCCACGTATTGAGCGAAGGTATCGGTGAGCAAGTCATCGATATCCTTGAAATAGTAAGTGGTCGCCGACAGCGGCACACCGGCCTCGGCGGCCACTGCACGGTGACGCACCGCCCGCACACCATCGCGCACGACGATGCGCATGGCGGCATCGAGAATGACCTGTCGGCGCTGCTCACTGCCCTGTCGGCTGGCCTTGCGACCCTGGTACTGAACGCTTTCAGAAACCGCAGTGGCGATTCCAGCGGCACCTTCTAGAGCAATTGCACGGTTCACGACAGGTATTCCTCTCACATCAAAAATGAAAAAAGCAGTACGTCAGTTCCACACAGACAATAAAAAGCCGCCTGATGTAGGCGGCTTTTTATTCATAACACTTACGCTTGCGGCCGCATGTGCGGGAACAAGATCACGTCACGGATCGATGGAGCGTCGGTGAGCAGCATCACCAGACGGTCGATACCGATACCTTCACCTGCCGTCGGCGGCATGCCGTATTCCAGGGCGCGGACAAAGTCAGCATCGTAATGCATGGCTTCATCGTCACCGGAATCCTTGTCACGCACCTGAGCCTGGAAGCGCTCGGCCTGGTCTTCCGCGTCGTTCAACTCGGAGTAGGCGTTGGCGATTTCACGGCCGCCAATGAACAGCTCGAAGCGGTCAGTGACATTCGGGTTGGTGTTGTTGCGACGTGCCAGCGGAGACACTTCGAACGGGTATTCGGTGATGAAGGTCGGCTGCTCCAGTTTGTGCTCGACCAGCTCTTCGAAAATCATGGTTTGCAGCTTGCCCAGACCTTCGAAACCTTTAACGTCGGCACCGGCTTTCTTGGCGATAGCGCGGGCCTTGTCGATGTCTTGCAGATCGGCTTCGGTGATCTCAGGGTTGTACTTGAGGATCGACGCGAACACCGAGATGCGCTGGAACGGCTGACCGAAGTGGAACACCTTGCCCTGATACGGCACATCGGTGGAACCCAGAACCAGTTGCGCGAGTTCGCGGAACAGTTCCTCGGTCAGGTCCATGTTGTCTTCGTAGTCAGCGTAGGCCTGGTAGAACTCGAGCATGGTGAACTCGGGGTTATGCCGGGTCGAAACGCCTTCGTTACGGAAGTTACGGTTGATCTCGAACACGCGCTCGAAACCACCGACCACCAGACGCTTGAGGTACAGCTCCGGCGCGATGCGCAGGAACATGTCCAGGTCCAGAGCGTTGTGGTGAGTCTCGAACGGCTTGGCCGCGGCGCCGCCAGGGATGGTTTGCAGCATTGGCGTTTCGACTTCAAGGAAGTCGCGCTTCATCAGGAAGCTGCGGATGTGCGCGATCACTTGCGAACGAATGCGGAAGGTCTGACGAACTTCTTCGTTGACGATCAGGTCGACGTAGCGCTGGCGATAGCGGGTTTCGGTATCGGTCAGGCCATGGTGCTTGTCCGGCAGCGGGCGCAGGGACTTGGTCAGCAGACGCACGTTGGTCATTTCAACGTACAGGTCACCTTTGCCGGAACGGGCCAGGGTGCCTTCGGCGGCGATGATGTCGCCCAGGTCCCAGGTTTTGACCGCAGCCAGGGTTTCTTCCGACAGGGTTTTACGGTTGACGTAAACCTGGATGCGCCCGGACATGTCCTGGATCACCATGAAGGAACCACGGTTGAGCATGAGACGACCGGCAACCTTGACCGGGATCGCCGCCTCTGCCAGCTCTTCCTTGGTCTTGTCCACATACTGCTTCTGCAAATCTTCGCAGTAGCTGTCGCGGCGGAAGTCGTTGGGGAAGGCCTGACCCTTGGCGCGCTCGGCAGCAAGCTTTTCCTTGCGCAGGGCGATCAGGGTGTTTTCTTCCTGTTGCAGGGCTTGCGGGTCGAGTTGTAGGTCGCTCATGTCTTTAAATTTTCCATCACAGGTTCGTTGCCCTCGCTCGCGCAAGGGACTTGATTCGGGAACAGCGCTGTCAAGGCTTGGGGCTACAGACCCTGCTTGAGGCTGGCCACCAGGTACTCATCAATATCGCCGTCAAGCACGTTGGTGCAGTCGCTGCGCTCGATACTGGTACGCAGATCCTTGATCCGCGACTGGTCGAGTACATACGAACGGATCTGATGACCCCAGCCGATATCCGACTTGGTGTCTTCCAGCGCTTGAGAAGCGGCGTTGCGTTTCTGCACTTCCTGCTCATACAAGCGCGCCCGCAACATTTTCATCGCGGTGTCTTTGTTCGCGTGCTGGGAGCGTTCGTTCTGGCAGCAGACCACGGTGTTGGTCGGTACGTGGGTGATACGTACGGCCGAGTCGGTGGTGTTTACGTGCTGACCACCGGCACCGGAGGAGCGATAGGTATCGATCCGCAAGTCCGACGGGTTGATGTCGATTTCGATGTTGTCATCGATTTCCGGCGAGACAAAAACGGCCGAGAACGAGGTGTGGCGACGGTTGCCGGAGTCGTACGGGCTCTTGCGCACCAGACGGTGCACGCCAATCTCAGTACGCAGCCAGCCAAAGGCGTATTCACCCTTGATGTGCACGGTCGCGCCTTTGATCCCGGCGACTTCACCGGCAGACAATTCCATGATGGTTGCGTCGAAACCGCGTTTATCCGCCCAGCGCAGGTACATGCGCAGCAGGATATTGGCCCAGTCCTGGGCTTCGGTGCCGCCGGAACCGGACTGGATGTCCAGGTAAGCGTTGTTGGGGTCCATCTCGCCGCTGAACATCCGGCGGAATTCAAGCTTCTCGAGGGACTCGCGCAGACGCTCGACTTCAGCGGCGACGTCGTCTACAGCGGCCTGGTCTTCTTCCTCGGCAGACATCAGCAGCAGGTCTTTGGCATCGGCCAGACCGCTGGACATTTCATCGAGGGTATCGACGATCTGGGCCAGCAAGGAACGCTCGCGGCCTAGATTCTGGGCGTATTCAGGGTTGTTCCAGACACTCGGATCTTCAAGCTCGCGATTGACTTCGGTCAGACGCTCATGCTTTTGATCGTAGTCAAAGATACCCCCGAATAGTTTCGGAGCGCTCGGACAGGTCCTTGATACTGTTAAGGATCGGGTTGATTTCCATGGCGGGCAGCACTCGTTGGCGATCTTTTGAAAGCCGGCGAGTATACCGTAATCAGGCTGTCACGGCAGCCCGCTTGGCCGTTGCCGCCCTATTTCATTCAATCCCCACCTGATTGCGCCCATTGTTTTTCGCCAAATACAAACCTTTGTCAGCTGCCGAGATCAGTTGCCGGCAATTACTGCCGGACTGTGGCGTCATGGTCGACAGGCCGATGCTGATGGTCAGGCTCGCGCCCTCGGCCGGAAAGATATGCGGAATCTGCAATGCCGCCACCGTCTGTCGCAGTTTCTCGGCCACCATCCGCGCGCCGCCCGGCGAAGTGTTCGGCAGTACCAGCACGAATTCCTCGCCGCCGTAGCGGGCCGGCAGGTCCGACGGTCGGCTGCTGGCGTCGCGAATGGCCGTGGCGACTTTGCGCAGGGCTTCATCACCGTCCAGGTGGCCGAAGCTGTCGTTGTAGGACTTGAAGTAATCCACATCGATCATCAACAGCGACAGTTGCGTCTGGTCGCGCTGGGCCTTCCTCCACTCAAGCTCGAGGTATTCATCGAAGTGTCGGCGATTGGAAAGGCCCGTCAGGCCGTCAGAGTTCATCAAGCGCTGCAGCACCAGATTGGTATCAAGCAACTGCTGCTGACTGACCCGTAACGCGCGATACGCCTCATCGCGCTGTAGCAAGGTCATGTAAGACCGCGAGTGATAGCGGATGCGTGCAACCAGTTCGATGTTGTCCGGCAACTTGACCAGGTAATCGTTGGCGCCTGCGGCAAACGCCGCGCTTTTGATCAAGGGATCTTCCTTGGTCGACAGCACGATGATCGGAATGTCCCTGGTCGCCGGATGGTTGCGGTATTCGCGTACCAGCGTCAGCCCGTCCAGACCGGGCATGACCAGGTCCTGAAGGATCACCGTCGGCTTGATACGGATCGCCTGGGCGACGGCCTGATGCGGATCGGCGCAGAAGTGGAAGTCGATATTCTCTTCGTTGGCCAGCCCGCGCCGCACAGCTTCACCGATCATTGCCTGGTCATCGACCAATAGCACCATCGCGGCATTTTCATCGGTTTTGAAATCGTCGAGCTGTAAATCATTCATGTACGGTCACCTGAGTTTCTAGGCTCGCCAGGACAGCTGTTTTGTCAGTCATTTGGCAAATATCTCCAGCAGTCGTGGCGCAATTTTGTCCAGTGGGCGAATTTCCACGGCGGCGTCGATGGCAGCGGCCGCTTTCGGCATTCCGTACACCGCACTGCTGTGCTGGTCCTGAGCGATGGTCATGAAGCCTTGCTCGCGCATCAATTTGAGCCCCTGAGCGCCATCACGGCCCATGCCGGTCAGCAATACGCCGACAGCATCGCCGTTCCAGTAGCTGGCCACACTCTCGAAAAACACGTCGATCGACGGTCGATAGATCTCGTTGACCGGCTCGGCGGTGTAGGACAGCGTGCCGTTCTTCAGCAGCCGGATATGGTGGTTGGTGCCCGCCAGCAGCACCGTGCCGCGTTGCGGTCGCTCACCCTCTTGCGCCAGGCGCACCGTCAAACCGGAGGCACTGCTCAGCCATTCGGCCATACCGGAGGCGAACACCTGGTCGACGTGCTGAACCAGCACAACGGCCGCCGGAAAATTGACTGGCAGGCCTTTGAGCAAGACCTCCAGCGCCGCCGGCCCGCCAGCAGAAGAGCCGATGGCTACCAGGCTTTGACGTTGCACCATCGTGCGCGGCGGCGTCGGTGCTGAAGGCTCCCGGCTACCGCTCTGGCCGATCAGCCAGCTGATATTGAGGATCTTGCGCAGCAACGGCGCTGCGGCTTCTTTGGCATTACCGGCGCCGACGGCCGGGGTGTCGACCACATCCAGCGCACCATAACCCATGGCCTCGAACACCCGGTGGACATTCTGCTCACGGTCGACGGTAACAATCACAATGGCACAGGGGCTCTGGGCCATGATCCGCCGGGTCGCTTCCACGCCATCCATCACGGGCATGATCAAGTCCATCAGGATCAGGTCCGGCGTCTGTTCGGCGCAGTACTTCACAGCCTCCGCGCCATTGCTCGCGACCCAAACCACTTCGTGGGCCGGCTCGAACGCCAGGGCCCGGCGCAAGGCCTCTACCGCCATGGGCATGTCATTGACGATAGCGATCTTCATGTCCGGGCTCCTCCAATGAGTTCCACGACTGCATCAAGCAAAGCGTCGTCATGAAAACTGGCTTTGGCTAGATAATAGTCGGCTCCAGCGTCCAGTCCACGGCGTCGGTCTTCTTCGCGGTCCTTGTAGGAAACCACCATGACCGGCAGCGACTGCAAGCGGTTGTCACGCCGCAACAGGGTGACCAACTCAATACCATCCATTCGGGGCATATCGATGTCGGTGATCAGCAGGTCGAAGTCTTCAGCGCGCAAAGCGTTCCAGCCGTCCATCCCGTCTACGGCCACGGCGACGTCGTAACCGCGATTGAGCAACAGTTTGCGCTGCAGTTCGCGGACCGTCAGAGAATCGTCGACCACTAGAATACGCTTGCGCGCAACTTCCGCGACTTGATGGTTGTGCCGGGCGATGCGCTCCAGGCGGCCGGTGTTGAGCAATTTATCCACCGAACGCAGCATGTCCTCAACATCGACAATCAGCACCACGGAGCCGTCGTCCAGCAGCGCTCCGGCGGAAATGTCCTGGACCTTGCCCAGTCGATCATCCAGCGGCAGCACCACCAGCGTGCGCTCGCCGATAAAGCGCTCGACGGCCACGCCATACACCGCATCGCGCTCGCGAATCACCACGACTTTGAGGGTTTGCTCGTTGTTCTGAGCTGCCGGGCGCTGGAGCAGCTGGCTCGCCGCGACCAGACCGACATGCTGGCCCTCGTGCCAGAAGTGCTGACGGCCTTCAACTTGCACGATGTCATCGGGCTCCAGATCGCACATGCGCTCAATGTGCGCCAGCGGGAAGGCGTAAGCCTCCTCTCCAACTTCCACCACCAGACTGCGCACCACCGACAGGGTCAGCGGCACCTCAAGATGGAAGCGGCTGCCCTCGCCCGCAGTCTGCTCCAGCACCACCGCGCCGCGCAGCTGACGGACCATATGCTGAACCGCGTCCAGGCCCACACCGCGCCCGGAGACTTCGGTGACCTTGTCCCGCAGGCTGAAGCCCGGCAGAAACAGGAAGGTCAGCAGCTCTTCTTCACTCAACTGGGCTGCGGTTTCAGCCGGCGACAATTGACGCTCGACGATACTGCGACGCAGGTATTCGAGGTCTACGCCATTACCGTCATCGCTCAGTTCCATCACCAACAACCCGGCCTGATGGGAGGCTCGTAGCCGGATCAAGCCTTCAGCGGGCTTACCGGCCAACAAACGCTGCTCAGGCATTTCGATGCCGTGATCCACCGCGTTACGCAATAAATGAGTCAGTGGGGCTTCGAGCTTTTCCAACACATCACGGTCGACCTGAGTCTTGTCACCCTCGATCTCTAACCGCACCTGTTTACCCAAGCTGCGGCCCAGATCACGCACCATCCGCACCTGCCCGGCCAGCACATCAGCGAACGGCCGCATGCGACAGGCCAGCGCCGTGTCATACAACACTTGAGCACGCTGACTGGCGTGCCAAGCGAACTCATCCAGCTCGGCGGTTTTCTCGGCCAGCAGTTGCTGGGATTCGGCGAGCATGCGCCGGGCATCGGCCAGTACTTCCTGGGCTTCCAGGCTCAGCGCGTGCTCTTTGAGGTGAACGTTAAGGTTTTCCAGGGCGCGCAGACTGTTGTTCTGCATGCGTTTGAGGCGCTGCATCGTCGCCAGCCAAGGCTTGAGGCGCTGGGTTTCCACCAAGGACTTGCTCGACAGATCGAGCAAACTGTTCAGGCGTTCGGCGGTGACCCGCAGCACCCGTTCACCGCCCTCGGTAACCCGCGCGGGTTGACGCGATGTTGCAGTGGCTGCAGCAAGCAGCGCTTCGGGCTCCAGCAGTGGCGTCTCGGGCTCAGGCTCGGCACGGGGCGGCTCAAGTTGCAGCTCAGCCATCGGCGGTGTAGCCAGCTCAATGGCTGACGCGGCAGGCGGTGCAATTTTGGCGGTCAACGCCGCGGAATCAAGCAACAGGCCCATCAAGGCAACATAGGCCTCGATAGTGCTCGAACCGATGTTGTCGCTGCCTGGCGTGGCGATGCGCATCAGCAGGTCAGTGCCTTGCAAAAGCGCATCGATATGTTCGGGTTGCAGGTACAAACGACCTTCCTGGGCGCTGACCAGGCAATCCTCCATGACATGCGCCACGCTGACCCCGGCATCCACGCCAACAATGCGTGCGGCACCCTTGAGCGAGTGCGCCGCCCGCATGCAGGCTTCCAGTTGATCGGCCTGGGTCGGATTGCGCTCCAGTGCCAGCAGGCCGGTGCTGAGCACTTGGGTCTGCGCTTCGGCCTCCAGGCTGAAGAGCTCCAGCAGCGATGCGTCGCGCATTTGATCAGGGGTCATGTGAGGCTCCGGGTCACGGCTGACAGCAGCTGTTCTTCATCCAGCCAGCGCAAACTGCGATCTCTGAACGGCAATACGCCACGGGTGTATTTGCCGCTGGCGTGTGAGCCGGAGCTGGAGGCGGCGCTCAAGATGCGCTCATCAATAGCGTGAATCCCGTCCACTTCATCCACCGGCACCACCACCGGGCCGCCGTGGGCCGCGATGATCAACATGCGTGGCATGACCCGCGCCCCCGAGACAACACCAGTAGTGGCGTCCAACCCCAGCAATTCCACCAGTGACAGGCAGGCGACCAAGGCGCCGCGCACATTGGCCACGCCCAACAATGCCCGCGAACGCTGGTGCGGCAAGGAATGTATCGGCTGCAACGGCGCGACCTCCACCAGACAGCGAGTCACCAGGCCCAACCACTCTTCGCCCAGACGGAACATCAACAGCGAGCGGGTGACGACATCGCTCTCGACCGCGATCGACTGCCGATGATCTTCCTGTTGCAGCGCATAACGATCGAGCAAGCGGGTCGCTGCCGCGGAATACACGGCACAGTTACGACAGTGAATATGCTCGGCCAACAGCGGGCAGGACTTGTCACCGTGGATACCGATCCGGTTCCAGCAGTCATCGATGGCCTGCGCATCTTCGTGGGTCACGCTTAACGAAACAGATCCAGTCATCGTTTACGCTCACTGTCAGCGGCGCGCTCGCTACGGGCGGCGCGTTCCTGCAATCGACGGGCACCCGCCGCATCTCCCTGGGAAGCCAATAAAGCGGCCAGGTGCATCAGCGCTTCGGGGTGCTGCGGCTCCAGATAAAGCGCCTTGCGATAGAAACCTTGAGCTTGCAGCGCATCGCCGACGACATCACTGAGCAATCCCAACCAATAAAACACTTGAGCCACCGGCTCATGGTTGCGCAGGTACTGCTCGCAGGCGGCGCGTGCCTCGGTGCTTTTTCCTTCATTGGCCAGGGCGGCGATGCTGGCGAGCAAGGTTGCGGAGTCACTCGTCGCAGCAGAAGGCTTGTCAGGACTGATCACTGGCGCAACGCGGGTAAAGGGTTCGCTGCGACGCGGCGGCGCCACGCTGTGGATCGATTGACGCATGGGCAACGGCGTCGGGATAAAGGCCGGCAGCGGTACGGGCTCAGGCTCGCTATGACGACTAAAGGCGAAGGACTGTGGAATGCCGATCGAGCGCATACCCAATCGCCCCAACAGGCCGCCTTCTGCCGGGCCGATAAACAGCACGCCGTCAACATGGGTGAGGCGCTTGAGCACTTCAAACACCTGGCGTTGAGTTGCCTGATCGAAGTAAATCAGCAGGTTGCGGCAGAACACAAAATCATACGGCGGTTCATTAGCCAGTAACGCCGGATCAAGCAGATTGCCCACCTGCAAGTGCACCTGTTCGCGCACCCGCTCGTTGAGGTGATAACGCTCGTCTTTAACAGTGAAGTGGCGCTCGCGAAAATCGGTCAGTTGCCCACGAAAGGAGTTCTTGCCATACACCGCACACTTGGCGCGCTCGACCGACAGGGGGCTGACATCCAGCCCTTCGACCTTGAACTGATGGGGCGCAAACCCGGCATCGAACAAGGCCATGGCAATCGAATACGGCTCTTCGCCGGTCGAGCACGGCAGACTGAGAATCCGCAAGGCGCGCATGCCCTTGATCTCGGCCAAACGCGCTACCGCCAGTTTAGCCAGGGTTGCGAAGGATTCCGGATAACGGAAAAACCAGGTTTCCGGAACGATGACGGCTTCGATCAGCGCCTGCTGTTCATCCCGCGATCCTTGCAACGTGTGCCAGTACTCGTCGGCAGTCAGCGCCTGCTGAGCCGTGGTGCGCTGACGGACAGCCCGCTCAATGAGCGCCTCCCCCACGGACGCCACGTCCAGGCCGATGCGCTCCTTGAGAAAGTCGAAAAAGCGTTGATCGCTACTCATGGACGCTCCTCAATCAGAGCGAGATTCAGTGGCGGCGACGGGAACAGCAATGCACGAACCTCGGCATTGAGCAAATCAGCGACCCGAATCCATTGCAGCAAGCCCTGCTGATCTTCGCGTACCGGTCCCAGATAAGGCGCTTGGCGATTGTCCAGGCCATAGGGCTGAAAGTCCGCGGGGTTGCAGCGAAGGGTATCGGTGGCCTGTTCCAGGATCAGCCCGAGCAATTGCCCGGGCCCGGACGCTTGCGGCTGATAGTGCACCAGCACCAGGCGCGTGCTGGTGCGCACCTGCGCAGGCTGGCCAAAAGTCAGCGCGCTGAGGTCGATCACCGGCACCACCGCGCCACGGTAGGCAAACACCCCGGCGACCCAAAAAGGTGCCTTCGCGATCGGTTTGAGTGGCAGGCGCGGCAGCACTTCAGCCACCTCAATGGCTTGCAGGGCATAGCGTTCGTTGCCAATGCGGAACAGCAAAAACAACGACTGTTTTGGCGGCATTCCTGCGCCGCGTTTCGCCGCGAGCTCGCTCATCAGACTTTGAAACGCGAGACGCCGCCACGCAGCCCCACCGCCACCTGACTCAACTCGTCGATGGCGAAGCTGGCCTGACGCAGGGACTCCACCGTCTGGCTGCTGGCATCACCCAACTGCACCAACGCGTGGTTAATCTGCTCGGCGCCGGTGGCCTGAGCCTGCATGCCTTCATTGACCATCAGCACGCGCGGCGCCAGCGCCTGAACCTGATGAATAATCTGCGACAACTGCTCGCCGACCTGCTGCACCTCGGACATTCCGCGGCGTACTTCTTCGGAGAATTTGTCCATGCCCATCACACCCGCCGACACAGCAGACTGGATCTCACGGACCATCTGCTCGATGTCGTAGGTAGCGACAGCCGTCTGATCCGCCAGGCGCCGTACTTCGGTAGCGACCACAGCGAAACCACGGCCATATTCACCGGCCTTCTCGGCTTCGATCGCGGCGTTGAGGGACAACAGGTTGGTCTGGTCGGCAACCTTGACGATGGTCACCACCACCTGATTGATGTTGCCGGCCTTCTCGTTGAGGATCGCCAGCTTGGCGTTGACCAGATCGGCCGCCCCCATCACCGAGTGCATGGTCTCCTCCATACGGGCCAGTCCTTGCTGACCGGAGCCGGCCAGCACCGAAGCCTGATCGGCGGCTGTGGAGACTTCGGTCATGGTGCGCACCAGATCCCGGGAGGTCGCTGCGATTTCCCGCGAAGTGGCGCCGATTTCCGTCGTAGTGGCGGCGGTTTCCGTCGCGGTCGCCTGCTGCTGCTTGGAGGTGGCCGCGATTTCCGTGACCGACGTGGTGACCTGCACCGAAGAGCGCTGGGCCTGGGACACCAGCGAGGTGAGCTCGGTCATCATGTCGTTGAAGCCCGTTTCTACCGCACCGAATTCGTCCTTGCGTTCCAGATTCAAGCGCTTGCTCAAGTCACCTGTACGCATGATGTCGAGGATCTGCACAATCCGGTTCATCGGCGCCATGATCGCGCGCATCAACAGCAGACCGCACAGACCGGCAGCAAACACCGCGACCAGTAAAGAGACGCCCATGCTGATTTTTGCCGCAGTGACCGCCTGGGCGATCGCCTCGGTAGCGTTGCCGGCCTGATCACGATTGCGATCGATCACGCTGTTCAAATGCTGGCGACCAGCAACCCACGCCGGCGTCAGTTCATTCTCCAGCGAGACGCGGGCCTGTTCGTATTCTTTGCGCTGATAGAGATCGATGACTTTCGTCAGTGCCTGATTGAACGCTTGATGACGCACTTCGAACTCATCGAAAGAGGCCTGATCCTCGGGATCAAAGATGGTTGTTCGATAGTTGTTCATTTCCGCTTTCAGGCGCTCTTCGAAGCTCTTGTACAGCGCCTTGTCGGCGGCAGTTATGTCACGATGCCCGGAGAGGTCAACCACCTGCTGGGTCAGGACATAACCGTCGACCCAAGCGCTGCGAATCATCGAACTGTAGTACAGCCCCGGAACGGCATCCGTCTGCACCGTTTTCTCGCTGGATTCAATCTTCAGCAGACTGGAGTACGAGACCAGGACCATCAGCAACATGATGGCGATAATTACCGCAAAGCTCGCCAAAATGCGTTGGCGCAACGTCCAGTTCTTCACAGTCAGTCCTCGAGGCCATTCAAATGAGGCGGAGTATAGCCGAGGGCGCGCCATCCTTTATCAGCGGGTTGCGCACCACGTCTCACTCAGAGGAGAGAAAAGCCAGCATCCGCTCTGGATGGCTACTCTGGGACAGATGCGGCGAACGCTGCTAGTGACGATTCGGAAGAAAAAGACCGTGGTTTGGTCATTGCAGGGGCTGAAAATGGTGTGGTGCCCAAAAGGTCAGATCGTTCCCACGCTGCGTGGGAATGCATCTCGTGACGCTCCGCGTCACATTTGGAGCGGACGCAGAGCGTCCAGGGCGGCATTCCCACGCAGAGCGTGGGAACGATCATCAATGAATGCGCGGGCAAGCGAAGAGGGCCGCACGGCTTACATCGAAGCCTGGCGAACCTGCTTTTCAAGTTCGGCTTTCAAGCCTGGCTCAAGGTTGAGCTGACGGGCCAGTTCATCCAGGTAGGACTTCTCCATGAAGCTTTCCTCGTCCACCAACATCACGCTGGCGATGTACATCTCTGCGGCTATTTCCGGGGTGCTGGCGGCGCGAGCGACGTCGGCCGGGTCCAATGGCTTGTTAAGTTCAGCGTGCAGCCAGCGTTGCAGATCCTGATCGCTATCCAGTTTGGTGAATTCGCCCTCGATCAGCGCACGCTCGCGGTCATCGACATGGCCGTCAGCCTTGGCGGCGGCGACCAGCGCCTTGAGGATCGCCTGGCTGTGCAATTCAACTTGCGCTGCGGGCAAGCGGTCGATGGTTCGCGGCTCTGCCTGCGGCGCGCCAGCCTGTTGCGCCTGCCAATTGCCATAAGCCTTGTAGGCCAACACACCCAACGCGGCGAGACCGCCGTAGGTCAACGCCTTGCCGCCAAACTTCCGGGCTTTTTTGTTTCCCAGCAACAGGCCCATGGCGCCTGCCGCCAAAGCACCGCCGCCAGCCCCTGAAAGCAGACTGCCGAGCCCACCGGAGCCGCCGCCGAGCAAGCTGCCCAGTGCGCCCTTATCCGAGCCTGCCGATGTGTTCTGAGTACCGCTGGCCTTGTTTTGAAACATATCCTGACCGGACTTGAGTAACTGATCGAGCAATCCACGTGTATTCATTTGCCGCCTCCACCCATTGAGCTTAACCGGATCATCAAGGCCAGCAGCGTAGATCGAAGTGCTCGCCTCCAGTTTTCGAGAGTGCTTCCAGATGTTGCCTGGCCCTTGCCGAAGTCCCGGTTGTGAACTAAGCCATCGATTAAAAAGATATACACTCAAGCAAATCTATAAAACCGCCCAACCGGTATTTCCCCCCATGATGACCCTGCGTCAGATCCGTCACTTCATCGCCGTGGCCGAGACGGGTTCGATCTCGGCCGCCGCCCAGGCGGTGTACATTTCCCAATCGACATTGACCCTGGCAATCCAGCAACTGGAGCAGGAAATCGGCGTCAGCCTCTTCAATCGCCACGCCAAGGGCATGACCCTGACCCACCAGGGCCACCAGTTTCTGCGCCAGGCGCACTTGATCCTGGCCACTGTCGACAATGCCAAGCGCAGCCTGCAGCAAAGCACCGATCAGGTCGCCGGGCAGTTGATTGTCGGCGTGACCAGCCTGGTGGCCGGTTACTACCTCGCCGATTTACTGACTCGTTTCCAGCGTGCCTACCCGAACGTGGAAATTCGCGTGATGGAGGATGAGCGGCCGTATATCGAACACTTGCTGGTCAGCGGTGAAATCGATGTCGGCGTGCTGATTCTGTCCAATCTTGAAGACCGCCACGCCCTGCAAACCGAAGTGCTCACCCACTCGCCCCATCGCCTGTGGCTGCCGGCTCAGCACCCACTGCTGGAACACGACAGCATCAACCTCGCCGATGTCGCACGCGAACCGCTGATTCAGCTCAACGTCGACGAAATGGACCGCAACGCCCAGCGCATGTGGTCCGGCGCGGGATTGCAGCCGCGCATCACCTTGCGCACGGCCTCGACCGAAGCGGTACGAAGCCTGGTGGCAGCCGGGTTGGGGGTGTCGATCCAGCCTGACATGACATATCGCCCCTGGTCACTGGAAGGCGACATCATCGAAGCCCGCCCGCTGGCCGACCTCAGCCAGACCCTCGACGTCGGCCTGGCTTGGCGCCGCGGCACTGCAAGACCGGCGTTGGTGGACCCATTTTTGACCGTGGCCCGCGAGCAACCTCACGCCGGACGCAAGCCATCTATTTAATCGAACGCAGCCTTCAGTATTTAGTATTTGTCGACCTCACGCCCGACCACTAGTCTTTATGCATCTATAAAAGGTCGGGCTCCAGTCGCAAGGGAGCACCATGGCCACACAAGAAAAGAGAACCCGAAAAATGGCTGGCGCGCAGACTCCGTTGTTCACCGCTTTATTGATCGATGGTGAATTAGTCGCAGGTCAGGGTTTTGTCGAACCTATCCTCAACCCGGCCACGGGTGAAGTGCTGACGCGCATCGCCGAAGCCAGTACCGAACAGGTCGAAAGCGCCGTTCTGGCTGCCCACCGCGCGTTTGCCGGCTGGTCGCGGACCACGCCGCAGCAACGCTCGAACATTCTCTTGGCCATTGCCAACGCAGTGGAAAAACAAGCCGACCACCTCGCCCGCCTCGAATCGCTGAACTGCGGAAAACCGCTGCACCTGGCACGTCAGGACGATTTGAGCGCTACGGTCGACGTGTTCCGCTTCTTCGCCGGCGCGGTGCGTTGCCAGACTGGCCAGCTCAGTGGCGAATACCTGCCGGGCTACACCAGCATGGTCCGCCGCGATCCGATTGGCGTGGTGGCCTCCATCGCTCCGTGGAACTACCCGATCATGATGGCCGCCTGGAAAATCGCCCCGGCCCTGGCGGCGGGCAACACCTTGGTGTTCAAGCCGTCCGAACACACGCCGCTGTCGATTCTGGCCCTGGCCCCGGCGCTGGCCGAGTTGCTGCCACGCGGGGTGATCAACATCATCTGCGGTGGTGGTGAAGGTGTTGGCAGCCATTTGGTCAGCCACCCGAAAGTGCGCATGGTCTCGCTGACCGGCGATATCGTCACCGGGCAGAAAATCCTTCAGGCCGCGGCGAAAACCCTGAAACGCACCCACCTTGAACTCGGCGGCAAAGCACCGGTGATCGTCTGCAACGACGCCGACCTTCAGGCTGTGGTCGAAGGCGTGCGCAGCTACGGTTACTACAACGCAGGGCAGGACTGCACCGCAGCGTGCCGGATCTATGCTCAGGCCGGGATTCATGATCGCCTGGTGGCCGACCTCGGCGCCGCCGTCAGCAGCCTGCGCTTTGCCGGCAAACGCGACGCCGACAACGAGATCGGCCCGCTGATCAGCACCCGCCAGCGCGACCGCGTCGCCAGCTTCGTTGAACGTGCTCTCGGCCAGCCACACATCGAGCGCGTCACCGGTGCCGCCGTGCATTCCGGGGCGGGCTTCTACTACCAGCCCACCCTGCTCGCCGGTTGCAAGCAGAGCGATGAGATCGTCCAGCGCGAAGTCTTCGGCCCGGTGGTCACCGTGACCCGCTTCGAGGAACTGGAGCAAGCAGTGGACTGGGCCAACGACTCTGAATACGGCCTCGCCTCGTCCGTCTGGACCCAGAATCTGGACAAGGCAATGCAGGTCGCGGCGCGGTTGCAGTACGGCTGCACCTGGATCAACAGCCATTTCATGCTGGTCAGCGAAATGCCCCACGGCGGCTTGAAACGCTCGGGTTATGGCAAGGATCTGTCCAGCGATTCGCTACAGGATTACAGCGTGGTACGGCACATCATGGCCCGCCACGGCAATGACCTTAAATAACGCACTACTCTAATAAATAGCCTCAACAGGCATAGCTTCACCACGTTCAGTACGTTCAAAACTGCCCCGACCATAATTAAAGAAGAGGGAAACCCCATGTTCGTGCACAAGACCGCACTGCTCAGTGCAATCACTACCGCACTACTGGCCAGTGCCAGCATCCAGGCCGCCGAACCGCTGAAAGCCGTTGGTGCCGGCGAGGGTCAACTGGATATCGTCGCCTGGCCGGGTTACATCGAACGTGGCGAAAGCGACAAGAACTACGACTGGGTGACCGGTTTCGAGAAAGAGACCGGCTGCAAGGTCAACGTCAAAACCGCCGGCACCTCCGATGAGATGGTCAGCCTCATGGCCAAGGGTGGTTACGACCTGGTCACCGCTTCCGGCGACGCCTCCTTGCGCTTGATTGCCGGCAAGCGTGTACAGCCGATCAACACCTCGCTGATCCCGAACTGGAAGAACATCGATCCACGTCTCAAGGACGGACCTTGGTACGTGGTCAACAAGCAGGCTTACGGCGCGCCCTATCAGTGGGGCCCGAACGTGCTGATGTACAACACCAACGTTTTCAAGCAGGCGCCTGACAGCTGGGGCGTAGTGTTCAATGCGCAGAACCTGCCGGACGGCAAGTCCAACAAGGGTCGCGTGCAGGCCTATGACGGCCCGATCTACATCGCCGACGCGGCGCTGTACCTCAAGTCGAGCAAACCGGAACTGGGCATCAAGAACCCTTATGAACTGACTGAAACCCAGTACAAAGCCGTGCTTGATCTGTTGCGTGCCCAGCAACCGTTGATCCACCGCTACTGGCATGACACCACCGTGCAAATGAGTGACTTTAAAAACGAAGGTGTGGTGGCCTCCAGCTCCTGGCCGTATCAGGTCAACGGCCTGATGAACGAGAAACAGCCGATCGCTTCGACCATCCCCAAAGAAGGCGCCACTGGCTGGGCCGACACCACCATGATGCACGCCGAGGCCAAGCACCCCAACTGCGCCTACAAGTGGTTGGACTGGTCGCTGCAACCCAAGGTCCAGGGTGATGTAGCCGCCTGGTTTGGCTCGCTGCCAGCGGTTCCGGCGGCCTGCAAAGAGAGCGAATTGCTCGGTGCTGAAGGCTGCAAAACCAACGGTTTCGACCAGTTCGACAAGATCGCTTTCTGGAAAACCCCGCAGGCCGAGGGCGGCAAATTCGTGCCGTACAGCCGTTGGACCCAGGATTACATCGCGATCATGGGCGGTCGATAAAAGTCATTCCGGTAGCTACTGCGCGTCGACCAGCCGCGCCCGGGCAGTGCTCGCCTCCTCACGTACTGACGTACGCTCCGGGGGCTGTGCGCTGGCCGGACACGGCTAATCGCCGCTCGCTACGCTCCCGAAACGACTTTACGCAATCGATGCTTTCTAAAAAGCAACGCTGATATTCGAATCACTGTTTTTTCAGAAGTCCAGGCAAGGGCCGCTGCGACGGCCCTCGCCTTTTTGGAGCACCGCACCATGACGCTTGCAGTCCAGTTCACCAACGTTTCCCGTCAGTTCGGCGATGTGAAAGCCGTTGACCGGGTCTCCATCGATATTCAGGACGGCGAGTTCTTTTCCATGCTTGGCCCTTCTGGCTCGGGCAAAACCACCTGCCTGCGCCTGATCGCCGGTTTCGAACAACCGAGCACCGGCTCGATCCGTATTCATGGCGAAGAAGCCGCCGGGTTACCGCCGTATCAGCGCGACGTGAATACCGTGTTTCAGGATTACGCACTGTTCCCGCACATGAACGTACGGGACAACGTGGCCTATGGCTTGAAGGTCAAAGGCATCGGCAAAACCGAACGCCTGAACCGTGCCGAAGAAGCCCTCAACATGGTCGCCCTCGGCGGTTACGGCGAGCGCAAACCGGTGCAACTCTCCGGCGGTCAGCGCCAACGTGTAGCCCTGGCCCGCGCACTGGTCAATCGCCCCCGAGTATTGCTGCTGGACGAACCCTTGGGCGCCCTCGACTTGAAGTTGCGCGAACAAATGCAGGGCGAGCTGAAAAAGCTGCAACGCCAGCTCGGCATCACTTTTATCTTCGTCACCCACGACCAGACTGAAGCGCTGTCGATGTCCGACCGTGTGGCGGTATTCAACAAGGGCCGCATCGAACAAGTCGACACCCCGCGCAACCTTTACATGAAACCGGCTACCACCTTTGTCGCCGAGTTCGTCGGTACCTCCAACGTGATTCGTGGCGATTTGGCCAGACGATTGAACGGCAGCGATCAGCCGTTCTCGATTCGCCCGGAACACGTGCGCTTCGCCGACGGCCCGGTGTCCAGCCACGAGATCGAAGTCAGCGGCTTGATCCACGACATTCAGTACCAGGGCAGCGCCACCCGTTACGAACTCAAACTGGAAAACGGCCAGACCCTGAACATCAGTCAGGCCAATAATCAGTGGCTGGACAGCAGCGCCCAGCACCAGACCGGACAACGGATCAGCGCACGCTGGGCCCGCGAAGCCATGATCCGCCTGACCGACACCGTTGCGGGCGAGGTGTGACGTGAGCCAGGCCATGACCCAAACCGCTCCCGGCGGCTCGCCGTTGCGGCGGTTTTCCGACCTGCTGTATCGCCGGCCCAATCTGTACCTGGCGATGCTGCTGGTGCCGCCGCTGCTCTGGTTCGGCGCGATCTACCTCGGCTCGTTATTGATCCTGTTGTGGCAAGGTTTCTACACCTTCGATGACTTCACCATGGCGGTCACTCCCGAGCTGACCCTGGCGAACTTCGCGGCGCTGTTCCAGCCGTCGAACTTCGACATCATTGTCCGCACCCTGAGCATGGCCATCGTCGTGTCGATCGCCAGCGCTATCGTCGCCTTCCCGATCGCCTACTACATGGCGCGCTACACCACCGGCAAGACCAAGGCGTTTTTCTACATCGCGGTGATGATGCCGATGTGGGCCAGCTATATCGTCAAGGCCTACGCCTGGACCTTGCTGCTGGCCAAGGGCGGTGTCGCGCAGTGGTTCGTTCAACACGCTGGGCTGGAGCCGGTGTTGCAGTTCATATTGGGGATTCCCGGTGTCGGCGGCAGCACCTTGTCCACCTCGCATCTGGGGCGCTTCATGGTGTTCGTCTACATCTGGTTGCCATTCATGATCCTGCCGATCCAGGCCTCGCTGGAACGTCTGCCGCCATCGCTGCTGCAAGCCTCCGCCGACCTCGGGGCCAAGCCGCGTCAGACCTTCATGCAAGTGACGCTGCCGCTGTCGATCCCGGGCATTGCTGCGGGGTCGATCTTCACCTTCTCGCTGACCCTCGGTGACTTCATCGTGCCGCAACTGGTCGGGCCGCCGGGCTACTTCGTCGGCAGCATGGTTTACGCCCAGCAGGGTGCAATCGGCAACATGCCGATGGCCGCGGCCTTCACCCTGGTGCCGATCGTGCTGATCGCCATTTACCTCTCCGTCGTCAAACGTCTGGGGGCCTTCGATGCGCTCTGATTCAGAAAAACATGAGTCATCAACGCAGGGAGAAAAAGCGTCTCTGGGCCTGCGCATCGCCGCCTGGGGCGGGTTGGTGTTCCTGCACTTCCCGATCCTGATCATCTTCATGTACGCCTTCAACACCGAAGACGCGGCCTTCAGCTTTCCGCCCCAGGGTTTCACCCTGAAGTGGCTCAGCGTGGCCTTCTCGCGGCCGGACGTGCTGGAGGCGATCAAGCTGTCGCTGCAGATCGCCGCGGTGGCCACGCTGATCGCCATGGTCCTCGGCACCCTGGCGTCGGCCGCGTTGTACCGACGTGATTTCTTCGGCAAACAAGGCATCTCGCTGATGCTGATCCTGCCGATCGCGTTGCCAGGGATCATCACCGGTATCGCCCTGCTCGCGACCTTCAAGACGCTGGGCATCGAACCGGGCATGTTCACCATCATCGTCGGCCACGCGACCTTCTGTGTGGTGATCGTCTACAACAACGTCATCGCCCGCTTGCGTCGCACTTCCTACAGTCTGATCGAAGCCTCGATGGATCTGGGCGCCGACGGCTGGCAGACCTTCCGCTACATCGTCCTGCCGAACCTGGGCTCGGCGTTGCTGGCCGGCGGCATGCTGGCGTTCGCCCTGTCGTTCGACGAAATCATTGTCACCACTTTTACCGCCGGCCATGAACGCACCCTGCCGCTGTGGCTGCTTAACCAACTCAGCCGACCGCGCGATGTACCGGTGACCAACGTGGTGGCGATGCTGGTGATGCTCGTGACCATGTTCCCGATCCTTGGCGCCTACTACCTGACCCGCGGTGGTGAAAGCGTGGCCGGAAGTGGCGGTAAATGATCAGCCTTACAAATCCAACAACGAATTCGCTGCAAGAGAGGACAAGACCATGCAAACCAAACTGCTGATCAATGGCCAACTGGTCGACGGTGAAGGCGCCAGCCAGCCCGTGTTCAACCCGGCGTTGGGCCGTGTGTTGGTGGAAATCAATGAAGCCAGCGAATCTCAGGTCGACGCCGCCGTGCGCGCCGCCGATGCCGCGTTCGAGGGTTGGTCGCAGACCCCGCCCAAAGAGCGCTCGCTGCTGTTGCTCAAACTCGCCGATGCTATCCAGGCCCACGGTGAAGAGCTGGCCAAGCTGGAGTCGGATAACTGTGGCAAACCCTACAGCGCTGCGCTGAACGACGAGATCCCGGCGATTGCCGATGTGTTCCGCTTCTTTGCCGGCGCCAGCCGTTGCATGAGCGGTATGGCCGGTGGCGAATACCTGCCCGGTCACACGTCGATGATCCGCCGAGATCCGGTGGGCGTGGTGGCTTCCATCGCGCCGTGGAACTACCCGCTGATGATGGTCGCCTGGAAAATCGCCCCGGCCCTTGCCGCCGGTAATACCGTGGTACTCAAGCCGTCAGAACAAACGCCGCTGACCGCATTGCGTCTGGCTGAACTGGCGTCGGATATTTTCCCGGCCGGTGTACTCAACCTGGTGTTCGGCCGTGGTCCAAGTGTCGGCAGCCCGCTGGTTACCCATCCGAAAGTGCGCATGGTGTCGCTGACCGGCTCGATTGCCACCGGCGCGAACATCATTTCCAGCACCGCCGACAGCGTCAAACGCATGCACATGGAGCTGGGCGGTAAAGCCCCGGTGATCATCTTCGACGACGCGGACATCGACGCCGCCGTGGAAGGCATTCGTACCTTCGGTTTCTACAACGCCGGCCAGGACTGCACCGCTGCCTGCCGCATCTATGCGCAGAAAGGCATCTACGACACATTCGTCGAGAAACTCGGCGCAGCGGTCAGCACCATCAAGTACGGCTTGCAGGATGATCCGGCCACCGAGCTTGGCCCGTTGATCACCGCTCAGCACCGCGACCGCGTGGCCGGGTTTGTCGAGCGTGCGGTGGCACAACCGCACATTCGCTTGATCACCGGCGGCAAGCCAGTGGAAGGCGATGGTTTCTTCTTCGAACCAACGGTGTTGGCCGATGCACAACAGGACGATGAGATCGTCCGTCGCGAAGTGTTTGGGCCAGTGGTGTCAGTGACCAAATTCACCGACGAAGCGCAGGTTCTGACCTGGGCCAACGATTCGGACTACGGCCTGGCCTCGTCGGTCTGGACCTCCGACGTCGGCCGCGCCCATCGTTTCGCAGCACGTTTGCAGTACGGCTGCACCTGGGTCAATACCCATTTCATGCTGGTCAGCGAAATGCCTCACGGCGGTCAGAAACTGTCCGGTTATGGCAAGGACATGTCCGCGTACGGGCTGGAGGATTACACCACCGTAAGGCATGTGATGTTTAAGCATTAAAAAAGCATCGCGAGCAGGCTCGCTCCCACTTTCGATCGCATTCCCCTGTGGGAGCGAGCCTGCTCGCGACGGCCTCACCACGAACCCAAGGACGAAGTCAGCGTTTCAGCAGCACACAGGATTCACCGCAATTCAAAAAACAATAACCACCGATCCGGGTTGGGCCGTCATGGCCCCGCCACGGTTTCGGACATCCGAAATCTGCCGATTTTCCGGAGAAATACTGTATGAGTGCATCACCCGATCTCTCTGTAATAGCCGCCGACAGCGATGCCGAGCAGCTACGCAAACTGGGCTACACCTCAAACTTCAATCGCAGCATGAGCCTGTGGGAAAACTTCGCCCTGGGCTTCACTTACCTGTCGCCGGTAGTCGGCGTCTACACCCTGTTCGGCCTGTGTCTGGCTGCCGGTGGGCCACCGATGTTCTGGGCTTACTTGCTGGTCGGCTGCGGGCAATTGCTGGTGTGCCTGATCTTCGGTGAAGTGGTTTCACAGTTCCCGATTTCCGGTGGGGTTTACCCTTGGGCCCGTCGCTTGGTGGGCAAGCGTTGGGCGTGGATGGTCGGCTGGATTTACTCCATCGCCCTGTGCGTAACCATCGCTGCCGTTGCGGTCGGTGCCGGCCCTTATCTGGCGGCAATGATGGGCTTCGAACCGAGCAACAACACCAACATTATTATTGCGCTGGTGCTTACGCTGTTTGCCACACTGGTCAACCTCAGCGGCACCAAAGTGCTGGCACGCATTGCCATGTTCGGCTTCCTCTGCGAACTGGTGGGTGCGGTAATCGTCGGCGTGTACCTGCTGGTATTCGAGCGTCATCAGCCACTCAGCGTGTTGTTCAACACCTTTGATATCCGCATTGACGGCTCCTACCTGCCGGCCTTCCTCACTGCGTCGTTGGCGGGGATGTTCCTCTACTACGGCTTCGAAGCCTGCGGCGATGTGGCCGAAGAAACCCCAAACCCGAGCAAGCAAATTCCGGTGGCCATGCGCATGACCATCTACATCGGCGGCATCGCAGCGATGTTCGCTTGTCTGGCACTGATCCTCGCCGTGCCGGACATGCAAGCGGTGATCAATGGCACCGACAAAGACCCCGTCACCACCATCCTCAACAACGCCTTCGGCCCTGTTGGCTCGAAAGTGGTGATGGGTGTGGTGATGATTTCCTTCATCTCTTGCGTCATCAGCCTGCAAGCGGCGGCCAGTCGTCTGCTGTATTCCTACGCACGAGACGAAATGGTCATCGGCAGCAGCCTGCTGAAACGGATTTCTCCGACCACTCAGGTACCGGTTGCTGCGTTGTTTGTGTCCGGTATCCTGCCGGCGCTGATCATCGCTCTCGGCTTTTTCCTGCAAGACGCGGTAGCAACCATCGTCAGCTTCGCCGCCATCGGTATCTACCTGGCGTTCCAGATGATCGTGCTCGCAGCCCTCTACGCCCGTGCTCGCGGCTGGAAACCCAGCGGCAAATTCACCCTCGGCGCCTGGGGCATGCCGGTGAACATCGGTGCGCTGGTCTACGGTGTCGGGGCCATCATCAACATGGCCTGGCCGCGCACGCCAGACGCTGCGTGGTACATCAACTACGCCATGGTGCTAAGCACCGCCATCGTCATCGGCCTGGGCCTGCTCTATATGTGGCTCGGCAAGCCGTACGACCATGGCAAAGCTCCCGCTGGCGATGCCTGGAAAATCAGCCGGTAACACCCTTCGCCCCGGCATCGTTTGCGGTGCTGGGGCGACTCAGAATCATAAGCAAGGACACAACATGGAAGACATTGTCCTCATCTCGTTCGACTACGCCAAACTCGACCAGAAACCCGTTTGTGGCGCTCGTGATGAACTACCCCAATTCGAGCGCCAGCACGGCGATCAAATGATCCATCACCCGGCGCACTGCAGCCGATCGACGTACATCGGCGTGCACGGAAAGCCACAGCTCCCGGGTATAAGGTGTGCGCAATGAGTCGACCCTTACCAGCCCCGGATCCCTGCTCGCCACAAAACACGGCAGCAATGCCACACCAACGCCTGCACGGGCAGCGGCTTGCTGAGTATTGACATCATTGCTTCGCATGACGACAGCGCGTCGGTCGGCGAACTCCAGCAACCAGCGATGCTGAGGAATATGTTCCAGCGTTTGTTCAAAACCAATGAACGCCCAATCCGTCGACGCGACAGCGGCATAAGATGAGCTTGCATAAAACCCCAAGTGAACCAGACCCACCTTTCGCACGATGCGTCCTGCTTCGTCGGGCCGCACAAAACCAATGGCGATATCTGCATCACCGCGCTCGAGTGAAACCACGCTGGACGTCGTGTTCAACACAATCTTCAGATCTGGATGTTCGCTGCGTAGCGTCGGCAGGGTTGGCACAATCAAAGCACTGGCCAACGCCGCAAGCGTGCTGATGCTGACAGTGCCAGACATACCTATGGCGCCGCGGCCATAACGATCAACTTCTTCGACGATGCGCTCCATGGGCTGCGCTATGGAGGCCAACGCAACGCCCGCTTCGGTCAGTCGCGAGGAGCGCGGCAGACGTTCGAGCAACTTTAGCCCCAGACTCGCCTCAAGGCTGGAGACGCGTCGCCCTACCGTTGCGTGATCGACACACAAGGCTTTGGCTGCTGCGGTAAGGGAGCCAAGCCGCGCAACGACGATGAAGTGGTGAATATCTTGCCAGTCAGTCATGGCTGCATATTCGCAACCTTGGCGTGCGCAAGCACGCGTTTTTTCATGAAGACAATCACCTTATCGTCGTCAATATCGCTGGCCAATCGGCGCGCGATATTTGGAAAGGGGAAAACTCATGATTTTGTTCTACGCACCCGGGGCCAGTTCGCTCGCCCCGCACATCTTGCTTCACGCCGCCGGACGGCCATTCTCGTTGGAGAAAGTCGACCTCATGACCAAGCGTTGGTCGGGCGGTGATTTCAACCTGATCAACCCCAAATCCTACGTGCCAGCCCTGCAGGTCAGCAGTGGCCAGCTTTTAACCGAGTGCAGCGTGATCCTGCAGTTCATCGCCGATGGCGTGCCAGAAAAAGCTTTGCTGCCGCCACCTGGAACCCCCGAACGATATGACGCATTGCAATGGCTGAGTTTCCTGGCAATGGAAGTTCAGAAGAACTTCATCACTCCCGAGCGTCACGGAGGAGTCAGTGCCAACTTTCTGGCTAAAACCCAGGCAGGCCAGAACGCGACCCGGCAACGGGTGAGCCCTCGCCTGGCCTACATCAATCAGCAATTGGTCAACCGGGAATATTTACTGGGCGACAGATTTTCAGCCGTCGACGCCTATCTTTACACGCTGCTGACATGGGCACGGCGGTTGGCCATCGACTTGCAGCCATGGAGTCATCTGAGCCAGTATTTCGCAAAAATCGGTACACATCCTGCGGTCCGCCAAGCGCTGGAAATCGAGGGGCCGCCTCACTCTCTGCAAACGACCAATTGAACCACGCCTGACTCAACCGTGACGTCCGGCGTCACGGTTTCCTGATCAAGTACGCCCCTAAAACCGCGAAACACTGCGCATCGCATCCACCAAATAGCGCATGGCGATTCGATCGTCCTCTGACAGCGCTCGATATTGTTCGACCAGCTTCACCTCCTCCGAACTGAGTCGACGCGCCTTTCGCAAGATGCTCAAACCACAAACAAGACCAAAAAAACCGGCAATACCCTGTACTTTCGACATGGACGATGTCCTCCGCACGTCAAAGAAAACCCCAGAACCTCATCGCCCTAACGTTTTTTTTCAGCAGCGGCGCAACGCAAATCCTCTGCTGAAACCCACCGACCTGAAGGGCCAAAACCGGTCATGGGTACAAGAATAGAAAGTATCTGCACGCTGCACAGACGTTTTTAGAGTAATTAGTCAAAAAACACTGGAATGCCCTTTAAAACAGAAAGTACTGTCGGAAAACTTAACCGACATTTCTTGTTTCATTGCGATGCCACCGCTGTGCCACCATTCATTTTTATCTACAACCGAACGGTTTAAGCTATTTGGCATCTGTTTAGAGTCCATTGCGTTTGGCCGAAGGCATGTCCGAACCTCAATTTCTGATTCATCACGCAGCCAGGAACGGCGCGGGATCATCCAAGACAGGTTTTATTTATGCACCGAAGGAATCTCCTGAAAGCCTCCATGGCCATCGCCGCCTATACCGGTCTGTCGGCCAGCGGGCTGCTAGCCGCCCACGCCTGGGCCGGCACCGCCGACGGCGAGGCCCAGACATTTGACTTCGAAGCCTTGAAGACTCAAGCCAAGCAACTGGCAGGCAGCCGCTATCTGGATACCAAGCAAGTATTGCCGCCGACCCTCGCCAATATGGCCCCGCAGCAATTCAACGCGATCCAGTACGACGGTAATCATTCGCTGTGGAACGAACTGAACGGTCAACTGGACGTGCAGTTTTTCCATGTTGGCATGGGTTTCAAGCAACCGGTGCGCATGTACAGCGTCGACCCCAAGACCCGCCAGTCGCGGGAAGTGCACTTTCGGCCATCGCTGTTCAATTACCAAAAAACCACGGTCGACACTGCACAGCTCAAGGGCGACCTGGGCTTCGCCGGGTTCAAGCTGTTCAAGGCTCCGGAACTGGACAAGCACGATGTGCTGTCCTTTCTTGGCGCCAGCTATTTCCGCGCGGTGGATGCCAGCGGCCAGTACGGTTTGTCTGCGCGCGGGCTGGCGATCGATACCTACGCCAAGCGCAAAGAAGAGTTTCCTGACTTCACCAAGTTCTGGTTCGAGACCCCGGACAAGGACAGCACACGCTTTGTTGTGTACGCCCTGCTCGACTCACCCAGCGCCACCGGCGCCTATCGCTTCGATATCGACTGCCAGGCCAATCAGGTGGTGATGGCCATCGACGCGCATATCAATGCGCGCACCGCCATTGAGCAATTGGGCATTGCGGCGATGACCAGCATGTTCAGTTGCGGCACTCATGAACGGCGCATGTGCGACACCATTCATCCGCAAATCCATGACTCCGACCGTCTGGCCATGTGGCGCGGCAACGGCGAGTGGATTTGCCGACCGTTGAACAATCCGGCGACCTTGCAGTTCAACGCCTTCGCCGATAAAGATCCGAAAGGTTTCGGTCTGGTCCAGACCGATCATGAGTTCGCCAGCTATCAGGACACCGTGGACTGGTACAGCCGCCGCCCAAGTTTATGGGTCGAGCCGACCACCGCATGGGGCGAAGGCTCTATCGATCTACTGGAAATCCCGACCACAGGCGAAACCCTCGACAACATCGTGGCCTTCTGGACACCCAAGCAACCGGTGGCGGCAGGTGACTCGCTGAACTACGGCTATAAACTCTATTGGAGCGCCCTGCCACCGGTCGGCACACCGCTGGCGCGGGTCAACGCGACACGCTCGGGCATGGGTGGTTTTATCGAAGGCTGGGCACCGGGCGAGCATTATCCAGAGGTTTGGGCTCGACGTTTTGCTGTCGATTTTACGGGTGGAGGCCTCGATCGCCTGCCCGAAGGAACCGCCATCGAACCTATCGTCACGGCATCGAACGGCCAGGTGAAAGACTTCAACATCCTGCTGCTTGAGGACATCAAAGGCTATCGCGTGACCTTCGACTGGTACCCCACCGATGACAGCGTTGCCCCGGTCGAGTTACGGCTGTTCATTCGCACGAACGACCGGACGTTGAGCGAAACGTGGCTGTATCAGTATTTCCCGCCAGCGCCGGATAAGCGCAAATACACCTGACATACTCAGGCTTGAGAGGATCGGTGCCTGAACTGGCCCCATCGCGAGCAAGCCCGCTCCCACACTGGATCTGTGTCATTCAACAATATTAATGTGGGAGCGGGCTTGCTCGCGATGACGACCGCACAGCCAACAGAGACCTCGACCAAAAAACAAAAAGCCCCTGTCTCACGACCGGGGCTTTTTTGTTTTTTCAGATGAGTTTACTCACGCAAATCCGACTCATGGATCGGTTGATCGCGGTGAGTCGCCCGTTGGTATTGCGCCGGCCAAATGGCTTTGTGTCCGCCCAGATCGTCATCGGCATGCAGCGGCCAGTACGGATCACGCAGCAGCTCACGAGCCAGAAAAATGATGTCGGCCTGACAGGTACGCAGAATGTGCTCCGCTTGAGCCGGCTCGGTGATCAACCCGACGGTGCCGGTGGCGATGCCCGACTCCTTGCGCACGCGCTCGGCAAAGCGTGTCTGATATCCGGGCCCGGTAGGAATCTCGGCATTTGCCGCAGTGCCGCCCGAGGATACATCGATCAGGTCTACCCCCAAGGCTTTCAGCCGTCGCGCCAGCTCCACGGTTTCATCCGGATTCCAGCCGTCTTCGACCCAATCGGTCGCCGACACCCGCACGAACAGCGGCAATTCTTCAGGCCAGACCGCCCGCACCGCTTCAGTCACTTGCAGTACCAATCGAATGCGGTTTTCGAAAGACCCACCGTATTGATCGCGGCGTTGGTTGCTCAACGGCGACAGAAACTGATGCAACAGATAACCATGGGCGGCATGCACTTCGACCACTTTGAAACCGGCGACCAGGGCACGTTTGGCGGCATCGACGAAAGCTTGGATGACCTCGGCGATCTGCTCTTCATCCAGTTGTATCGGCGCAGTGTGCTCAGGGTCGAAGGCAATCGGCGATGGGCCTACCGGGGACCATCCGCCGTCGGCCGGCTTGACGCTTCCATGCTTGCCCAACCATGGCCGATGAGTACTGGCCTTGCGCCCAGCGTGAGCCAACTGAATACCGGCGACGGCGCCTTGGGCGGTGATGAAGCGGGTAATGCGTTGCAAAGATTCGATCTGTTCATCGTTCCAGAGGCCAAGGTCCTGAGCGGTAATCCGCCCGTCGGCAGTCACCGCCGTGGCTTCGGTAAAAACCAGGCCGGCACCGCCCACGGCACGACAGCCAAGGTGAACAAGATGCCAGTCATTGGCCAGCCCATCGACGCTGGAGTATTGGCACATCGGCGAGACCGCGATGCGGTTGAGCAGTGTCAATTGACGAATGGTGTAGGGTTCAAGCAGCAGACTCATGGGGCACCTCTCAATCAGTGGTCAGGCTCCAGGGTTCTGTTTGAAAAGTCGACGAGTGACTAGAAGGATGCAGCACCCGCCCCCGCGGGCAAAAATGGACGAGACGTCACAAGGCCAATCAAGCAGTGCTTAGAGCCTAGTCGACAACGGGGGATGAGGGAGGGTTCAGGAAAGATTCAGGTTGATGATCGTTCCCACGCGGGAGTGGAACGATCTGTGATCTGACTACCGCGGTTCAATATGGGCAATCATCAGCTGAACGGTTTCCTGGCCGCGGAACTCGTTGAGATCGAGTTTGTACGCCAATTCAACCCAACGAATGGTCGGGTTCGGCCATATTTCACGATCGATACCAAAAGCGATGCCGTCGAGTTTCAGCGAACCGCATTCACTTTTGAGCACCACTTTGAGGTGCCGCTCACCGACAATGCGCTGCTCGACCAACTGAAACACGCCGTGGAACAGCGGCTCTGGGAAATGCTGTCCCCAGGGACCTGCATGGCGCAGGGCGCGAGCCAGTTCCAGGTGGAACTCCTCGACCGCCAACGTTCCGTCAGACAACAGGCGCCCGGTCAGGTCCTCCTCACGTAACTGACGGCGGACTTCCGTGTCGAACGCCTCTGCAAACGCCGGGAAATTCTGCTCCGGCAGCGACAGCCCCGCCGCCATGGCGTGGCCACCAAACTTGCTGATCAACTCAGGGTGCTTCGCCGCCACCGCATCCAGTGCGTCGCGGATATGAAACCCCGGTACCGAACGCGCCGAGCCTTTGAGCATGCCTTCACCCGCATCGGCAAACGCGATGGTTGGACGGTGGTAGCGCTCTTTCATACGCGAAGCGAGGATACCGATAACGCCCTGGTGCCAATCGGCTTCGAACAGGCACAAGCCGAACGGCATCGATTCCAGCGGCAAATCCTTGAGCTGGGCCAGGGCCTCGCGCTGCATGCCTTGTTCGATAGATTTGCGATCCTGGTTCAGCTCATCGAGTTGAGTCGCCATTTCCCGCGCTGAGGCGATGTCTTCGCTGAGCAGGCATTCAATGCCCAGGCTCATGTCATCCAGTCGCCCTGCGGCATTCAGACGTGGGCCAATAATAAAACCCAGGTCCGTGGAAGTGATTCGCGAGTGATCGCGTTTGGCGACTTCAAGGATCGCTTTAAGGCCCGGCCGTGCACGCCCGGCGCGAATCCGCTCAAGCCCTTGATGAACAAGAATGCGATTGTTGGCGTCCAGCGGCACCACGTCGGCAACACTGCCCAGCGCCACTAGATCCAGCAATTCACCAATGTTCGGCTGCGGTTTACTCTCGTACCAGCCCATGCTTCGTAGACGCGCACGCAACGCCATCAATACGTAGAAGATCACCCCGACGCCGGCCAACGCCTTGCTCGGGAACTCACAACCCGGTTGATTCGGATTGACGATGGCGTCAGCCGCTGGCAACTCGTGGCCCGGCAAGTGGTGGTCGGTGACCAGTACGGTCAGCCCCGCCGCCTTCGCCGCCGCCACGCCTTCGACGCTGGAAATGCCGTTGTCGACCGTGATCAGCAGCTGCGGTTCGCGCTGCAAGGCCACCGCGACAATTTCCGGGGTCAGGCCGTAACCGTATTCGAAACGATTGGGCACCAGGTAGTCGACGTGGGCGGCACCCAGCAGGCGCAAACCCAGCAGGCCAACCGTGCTGGCGGTCGCGCCATCGGCGTCGAAATCACCGACGATGAGGATGCGCTGACGCAGCTTAAGCGCCACTACCAGCAGATCCACTGCCGCATCTATCCCTTTGAGTTGCTGGTACGGGATCAAGCGCGCCAGGCTCTTGTCCAGTTCAGCCTCGGACTGCACGCCACGGGCCGCGTAAAGACGGGTCAGTAGCGGTGGCAGATCACCGAGAAACGGCAGGGTAGCGGGCAGCTGGCGGGGTTCGATACGCATGGGGCGACGGATGCTTCCATTCAAAAAAGGAATGAGACACAGGTGACGCAGACGAGCGGCGAAGAATCAGCCGCGCTCGCCTGTCAGCCACTGCAGCTGGACTTCGTGCTGACCGCGATCATCGGTCACGAAAATCGTGCCTTCGCTGATCATCACATCCCACTTGATAACGCGCGGCATGTCTTTGGCCAGTACTTCCAGAATTTCTTGCGGCACGGCAGCGATGTTGACGTTTTTCAGGTTTTTCACCGCTGGGATCACTTTGGTTTCCCAGACACGCAGGCTGCCATAGGCCAGCAAACTGGTGCGCTCAGTGCGACGCGAGCACCAGGTCAGGCGATCGGCGTCTGGCTGGCCGACTTCGATCCAGTGCAGGACACGGTCATCCAGGCTTTTTTCCCACAAGGCTGGTTCGTCTACTTCTGACAGACCACGCCCGAAGGACAGCTGCTCGTTGTACCAAAAGGCGTAGGCCAACAGTCGCACGGTCATCCGTTCTTCGGTTTCCGAAGGATGGCGGGCGATGGTCTGTTTGACGCTTTCATACACCCCACGATCGAGGTCAGTAAGGTTCAGTTCAAACTTGTAGGTCGTGGACGGCTGGGCCATGAACGGGCTTCTTGATACGAGGAAAGGCGGCAAGTCTAACCGATGCACAGGGTAATCAACGAATCCCGAGACTCATCATCCTTTAGCGAGATAGTCGGGCTATGTTAAAACGCTCTCTCCGCTCAACCGCTTGTCCTACAGGATTTCCCATGCCGCTCACCGCCAAACCTCTTGCCGGGGTAAAAGTCATCGAACTCGGCACTTTGATCGCCGGGCCGTTCGCATCGCGCATCTGCGGTGAATTCGGTGCCGACGTGATCAAAGTCGAATCCCCGGATGGCGGTGATCCGCTACGCAAATGGCGCAAGCTCTATGAAGGGACGTCGCTGTGGTGGTTCGTCCAGGCGCGCAACAAGAAATCCCTGACTTTGAACCTGAAACACCCGGACGGTCTGGCGATTCTCAAACAGTTGCTCAGTGAAGCGGACATCCTGATCGAAAACTTCCGCCCAGGCGTGCTGGAAAAACTCGGCCTGGGCTGGGAGGTTTTGCACGCACTGAACCCGAAACTGGTGATGGTGCGTCTTTCCGGTTTCGGCCAGACCGGGCCGATGAAGGATCAACCGGGCTTTGGTGCGGTCGGCGAGTCCATGGGCGGCTTGCGCTACATCACTGGCTTCGAAGACCGACCGCCAGTGCGCACAGGTATTTCCATCGGTGACTCGATTGCCGCGCTCTGGGGCGTGATCGGCGCATTGATGGCCTTGCGTCACCGCGAGGTCAATGGCGGTCAGGGGCAAGTCGTGGACGTCGCGCTGTATGAGGCGATCTTCGCCATGATGGAAAGCATGGTGCCTGAGTTCGACGTCTTCGGTTTTATCCGTGAGCGCACCGGCAACATCATGCCCGGTATCACGCCCTCCTCTATCCACACCAGCGCCGACGGCAAACATGTGCAGATCGGCGCCAACGGCGATGCGATCTTCAAACGTTTCATGCAGGCGATCGGTCGCGGCGATATGGCTGATGATCCGAGCTTGAGCAGCAACGATGGTCGCGATGGCCGGCGCGATGAAATATATGGCGTAATCGATCGATGGGTCAGCTCATTGCCTCTGGATGCCGTGATCGAACGATTGAACCTGGCCGAAGTACCCGCCAGCCGGATCTTCAGCGCCGAAGACATGTTCAGCGATCCGCAGTTTCTCGCCCGGGAAATGTTCCTGCAGGCCAAGCTGCCCGATGGCAAAAACTTCAAGATGCCGGGGATCGTACCGAAACTCTCTGATACGCCGGGCACATCCGAATGGGTCGGGCCAGCACTCGGTGAACATAACGTGCAGGTGCTGAACGATCTTGGCTATGACGCCGTGCAGATCACACGCCTGCGTGAAGTTGGGGCTATCTAAGCTGAAACGCCTGTCGTTGATTCGTCTGATGTCAGTGATGGCAAACAACCCGGTGCGCCCTCTCTACTGGCGGCGATACCTTTGCATGCTGGGCACTTTGCCGGTGTTGATGTGCCTGTTGGCCACGCCAAGGGCGGCTCAGGCCAAGGAGACGCTGACCTGGCTGCTACGCGACTTACCGCCGTTGACGATTTTCGAAGGACCACAAAAAGGTCAAGGCGCCATCGATCAACTGATGCCGCTGTTGATCGCCAGCATGCCGGAATACCAGCACAACATCATGCGGATCAACCGCGCGCGCGGTATGCAAATGCTCCACGAACTCTCATTCACCTGCGATCCCTCGCTGATCTGGAACAAAGAGCGCACGCAGTGGATCGAGTTTTCGATTCCCGTCTTGAGGATCATCAGTAACGGCCTGGTGGTGCGCCATGACGTCCACGCAGCCCTGGAGCCATTCATCACCGAGGACAAGGTCGATCTGCCTGCACTACTGGCCAGCGGCAACAACAAGAAGCTCGGGGTGGTTGCCGAGCGCAGTTATGGTCAACAGATCGACGGACTTCTACGACACGCACCGGTCGATGCATTGACCGCGCACTATGGCAATGATGCGCTTGGCAGCCTGCTGCAAATGCAGCGTCTGGGGCGTTTGACCGCTTTGTTGGGTTACTGGCCCGAAATCCAGTACCAGGCACAACAGCAAGGCATGTCGCCCGAGGACCTGGAGTTCTACCCGATCAAGGACGCGGAAAAATACCAGTCGATCCATGTCGGTTGCTCGAACACGGCACAAGGCCGTCAGGCCATTGCCAGCATCAACAAAGCCTTGCGCGGCCTGCGTCAGAACACACTGATCGAATTTTATGCCGATTGGCTTGATCCGCAGATGCGTCGCCATTATCTGGAAGACACCAAGGCATTTTTTCAGAACCTGCAGCAGCAATGACAAACGCCAGGCAAAAAGAAACCCCGAGAAGTGGGGAGACGACTCGGGGTTAAACGTGGCCTACAGAGACCAGTACAACAAGCTACAAGCACCGGAGCACAATGCTTGATCCTGTTGTACAAAATCTGACTGGCCTATACCAGTAAGGTTCCCCAGAAATAAAAATCAATTCCCGCGGGCGAAGGCTCTGTCTTGCGCGGCATTGCGCAGGGCAGCGATTACGCAGGGTTCAAGACGGCCTTCAGCAATCAGTAAATCCCGGTGCAGGCCGTCGACGACGTCCGTCAGCAAACGCTTATCGGTCAGCTGGGCCTGATTGAACTCCCGTTCAACCACAACGGCCCCGGTCGAACTCTTCAACGTCACCAGGCATTCGCCATGGGCACCCGATGGGGTCAGAGCGACCTGATACGGGCTCAAAGCCTCACCCAACAATAGGCTGATACTTTCCATCTCGATCACCACTCAATAGTCCGAAAACAAAGTGCCTAAGGGCGTGTCTACAGTAAATGACCATCGGCCGGAGAAGAAAGCTCTCCACATCAACTGAAGGCGAACCTCGTCAAGCTGAGTACATGGAGCATGCATGGAAAAGATGACAGAGAAAAAACAGCTGCTGCGCATAGCCATCCCTGCCGACAGATCTGCGTTAATCAGCATTCAAACGGTTTACGGTCAGTTACATCGATCCAGCCCCCCAGTAGTCCACGCAACTGCCCCTCGGCGCTGTAGAACGGGACTGTCCAGTAATAGACGTTCAAAACACCGGTTTTAAACGTCAACTGCCTATTGAAGAACCTGGCTTTTTGCGTGCTCAACTGTTCCATGAACTCAGTATGTAGCTGCTCGGCCATTTCTTTGGGCAAAACGTCAACCTCTGTAAGCTGGCGCCCCCGAACCTGATCAAATCGGGTCGACAATTGTTCCTCATAGCTTATGTTGCACATGATCAAGCGCGCTTTCAGGTCGCGTACAAAAACCGGATTGGGAATGGCATTCAGCAACGCATGCTGAAAAGCAAGTTGATCATTGAGCCCCTGCTCGGCTTTGAGTCGCCGCTGAACGTGTACCTTTAGCCGACGATTCCAGAGCAGGGAGATCAATCCAAATATCACCGCGATAACTGCGCCCCAGCACACCCAGTGCGAGACACGCTGCCATACCGAGACTGGGGCCGCCGGCACAATGCCGCCCACCCACTTCAGGCGGATGGCACGCAACTCAGCCGCCGTGAAAGCCCCAAGAGCCTTGTTGATGATACTTAACAACTGGGGCTGGTCTTTACGCATCGCCAGGTGATCGGACTCCCATCTGCCATCGACGCTATACCCCACCTTGAGTTGCCCTGCCGGATAGAGGTGCGCACTCGTTTCGTTTTCGATGGTTGCATCTGCCTCGCCACTTTCCACCAACGCTTGCGCCTCTCCATAGGTCTTGACCGAACGCAGATGGATATTCGGGTAGTCGCGTTTGATGCTGCTTTCCAGAGCATGCCTGGCCGGTAGTGCCAGAACCTTTCCTGAGAGTTGATCCAGGGAAACCAATGGGGGATCACTTGCCCGAACCACAAAAACCCAGCCTGAGCCTCCGTAGGCGTGGCTGAAGTCCAGAAAAGCCTTACGCTCGTCGTTTATCGCAAGGGTCGTACTCATGTCCACCTTGCCACTTTCCAATAACTCAAGCATTTGCGCGGTAGAAAAAGACTCCTCGTGGACAAACTGCAAACCCGTCATCCATGAAATGCGGTTGAGAATATCGTTATTCAAACCGGCCCACTGCCCGTGTTCGTCCTTGAACAAGTGCAAGGGGTATTGCAAGGAAGCTACGATGACTTGAGGGTGCTCACGAATCCATTTCCGCTCTGCGGCGTCAAGCTGAAGTGCTTGACCGGCGATAGAAACATCAGGGGCCAAAGGCAAGCTGTGAGCAGCCAAAGCAGGAAGACCGAAACCCACCACCCCAAATAAAAACAACCAGCGCAGGGCTGGCTTAAACCACATAAAAAACTGCATTCCTACATCCCTTCACTGTCACTCGCCCGTCCTTCAAGGGCGAAACTTAGACAAGTGTGGCACGCAGAAACGAGAAAGCCCGTCAGGAGACGGGCTTCAATGTGTGACAGATCTAGTCAATCAAAGTGGCTTGCCGCGGTTACCATGCTGACTGACAAAGGCCTGCACGGCTTTCAAGTCATTCGCCAAAACGGTGCAGCGTTCATCTCGCTCAAACAAATCAGAAAGATGAGCCGGCAGTTCAAGCGCTTTTCCTACGCCAGCTTTTTCCACGGCTTCAGGGAATTTGACCGGATGGGCCGTCCCCAGAATCACCATTGGAATATCCAGGCTGCGACGGCACTCACGTGCGGCTTTGACGCCAATAGCCGTATGTGGATCCAGCAACTCGCCGCATTGTGCGAAGACTTCAGCGATGGTTTCGCAGGTTTGCTCATCGTCGACCGCCAGCGAATCGAACAGCTTGCGCGTTTCGGTCCAGCGATCCTGATCGACGCTGAAACCACCGCCCTGTTTGAAGGTATCCATCAAACCGGCCAACGCCGTACCATTGCGACCGTGCATATCGAACAGCAGACGTTCGAAGTTCGACGAGACCATGATGTCCATCGATGGCGACAGGGTCGCGTGCAGGGTTTCCTTGACGTACTGATTGCCGCTCATGAACCGGTGCAGGATGTCATTGCGGTTGGTGGCGACGATCAGCTGATTGATCGGCAGACCCATGTTGCGCGCCAGGTAGCCGGCGAAGATATCACCGAAGTTGCCGGTTGGCACCGAGAACGATACCGAACGGGCCGGGCCGCCCAGCTGCAGGGACGCGTGGAAGTAGTAAACGATCTGGGCCATGATCCGCGCCCAGTTGATCGAGTTCACCGCCACCAGGCGAGTACCCTTGAGGAAGCTCTGGTCGGCGAAGCTGGCCTTGACCATTTCCTGGCAATCGTCGAAGTTGCCTTCAACGGCGATGTTGTGGATGTTCTCGCCGAAGATCGTCGTCATCTGTCGACGCTGAACTTCGGAAACACGGTTGTGCGGATGCAGAATGAAGATGTCGACGTTGTCGCAGTGCTTGCAGCCTTCGATCGCCGCAGAACCGGTATCACCCGAAGTGGCACCGAGGATCACCACGCGCTCGCCACGCTTTTCCAGCACGTAATCGAGCAAGCGACCGAGCAGTTGCAGGGCAAAGTCCTTGAACGCCAGGGTCGGGCCGTGGAACAGCTCGAGCACCCATTCGTTACCGTCCAGCTGACGCAACGGCGCAACAGCGCTGTGGGAGAACACACCGTAGGTTTCTTCAAGGATCTTCTTGAAATCGGCATCCGGAATACTGCCGGTGACAAACGGACGCATCACCCGGAAGGCCAGCTCGTGATACGGCAGGCCGGCCCAGGAAGCGATTTCTTCCTGAGTGAAGCGCGGCAGGTTTTCTGGCACGTACAGGCCGCCATCGCTGGCCAGACCGGTCAACAGCACATCTTCGAAATTCAGGGCCGGTGCCTGGCCGCGGGTACTGATATAACGCATGACTGGCTCCTCTAAAAAGAGTTCTCAAACGAGGGCTTTGGCAAAAAGCCCTCGGAACAATAACGGGCTTAGTTCAAGTGCTCGACACGGATCCGCACCACAGGACCCACCACACCCTGCAACGCTTCCAGAGCAGTGATGGCGTCATTCATGCGCTGTTCCAGCACACGGTGGGTCAGCAGGATCATTGGCACCAGACCGTCGTGTTCCTCGACTTCTTTCTGCATGATCGATTCGATGTTGATACCACGCTCCGACAGGATACTCGCGACCTGAGCCAGCACGCCTGGATGGTCTTTGGCCTGGATGCGCAGGTAGTAGGCACTTTCACAGGCTTCGATCGGCAGGATCGGATGGGCCGACAGCGAGTCTGGCTGGAAGGCCAGGTGTGGTACTCGGTTTTCCGGGTCCGAGGTCATGGCGCGAACCACGTCCACCAGGTCCGCGATCACTGACGATGCGGTCGGCTCCATGCCGGCACCGGCGCCGTAGAACAGCGTCGAGCCTGCGGCGTCGCCGTTGACCATGACCGCGTTCATCACGCCATTGACGTTGGCGATCAGACGATCAGCCGGGATCAGCGTCGGGTGTACGCGCAACTCAATACCGCTTGGCGTGCTACGTGCTACACCCAGGTGCTTGATGCGATAGCCCAGGGCTTCGGCATAGTTCACGTCAGCGGTGGTCAGCTTGGTGATGCCTTCGGTGTAGGCCTTGTCGAATTGCAGCGGGATGCCAAAGGCGATGGACGCCAGGATCGTCAGCTTGTGCGCGGCGTCGATACCTTCAACGTCGAAGGTCGGATCGGCTTCGGCATAACCCAAGGCTTGCGCCTCGGCCAGTACGTCTTCGAAGGTCCGGCCTTTTTCACGCATCTCGGTGAGGATGAAGTTGCCGGTGCCGTTGATGATCCCGGCGACCCAGTTGATGCGGTTGGCCGACAGCCCTTCACGAATCGCCTTGATCACTGGAATGCCACCCGCCACGGCGGCTTCGAAGGCGACGATCACGCCCTTCTCACGAGCCTTGGCGAAGATTTCGTTGCCGTGAACGGCGATCAGCGCCTTGTTTGCGGTGACCACGTGCTTGCCGTTCTCGATGGCCTTGAGCACCAGCTCACGGGCCACGGTGTAACCACCGATCAGCTCGATAACGATATCGATTTCAGGGTTGGTCGCAACAGCGAAAACATCGTTGGTAATGGGGGTACCGGTAATCTCGCACAGGGGGTTTGGCGTACGCATGGCAATTTGTGCCACTTCGATTCCACGCCCGGCACGGCGGGCAATCTCCTCGGCGTTACGCTGAAGTACGTTGAAGGTGCCGCCACCGACGGTACCTAACCCACAGATGCCTACTTTGACCGGATTCACTCTGAACTCCCCATAAAACGGCCGACTCAAGGTCGGCCGTGAAAAACAGCCGCAAAGCGCGCGGCTCTCTATTAATGACACGACGACCGCTGTCGCCGCACCATGATCGTCAAAGGCTTACCGTGACGACGCAGGATTATTTCGCGCCCAGCGCCAGTTTGGCGACTTGTGGCGCAGGCTGATAGCCCGGAATCACTTGGCCGTCGGCCAAAACGATGGCCGGTGTACCGTTCACACCAATCGACTGACCGAGGGCGAACTGCTTGGAAACCGGGTTGGCGCACTTGGCGGCCTTGATTTCCTTGCCGTCGACCATTTTGTCCATGGCTGCTTTCTTATCTTTGGAGCACCAGACCGCTTGTAGTTGCTCGTCACCCGGCGAACCGAGGCCCTGGCGCGGGAAAGCAACGTAACGTACCTCAATGCCCATTTTGTTCAGCTCAGGCACTTCGGCGTGCAGCTTGTGGCAGTACGGGCACGTGGTGTCGGTGAATACAGTGATGTGCGATTTGGTTTCGCCGATAGCCGGATAAACCACAGTTTCAGCGACCGGGATGCCATTGATCAACTTGGAAATGCCCAGACGCTCGGCTTTTTCGGTCAGGTTGACCGGTTTACCGTCCTTGAGCTGGAACAGGTAACCCTGCATGACGAACTGACCGTCGGCGCTGGCATACAGCACGCGGCTGCCTTTGAGCTTGACTTCATACAGGCCGGGCAATGGACTGGCGCTGATGGTTTCGACCGGCACTTCGAGTTGCAGGTTAGCGAGGCTCTTGCGAATCGCCTGCTCGGCAGCGTCATCGGCTACGGCAAAGGTGCTGACCAACGCAATGGCTGCGGCGGCGAAAATCTGGGTCACGCGCATGGGAACTCCTGAAGGCGGACAAATGGAACGGGTAGAACGCCGGTACTGAAACATCGGGTTTTAGCCGCCCACTGTGCAAACCGGCAAAGCCTACCACATAAGCCTTGCGGGGCCGACAGCGGCTGACGCAAGACCTTTGCAAGAGGTCGTTTATCGCTCAACCGCGCGGATGGTGTTTGGCGTGCAGATCTTGCAAACGCGCTCGTGCAACATGAGTGTAGATCTGCGTGGTCGACAGGTCGCTGTGACCGAGCAGCATCTGCACCACCCGCAGATCGGCACCGTGATTGAGCAAATGGGTGGCAAAGGCATGGCGCAAGGTATGAGGGGACAGGGATTTGCCGATCCCGGCAACTTTTGCCTGGTGTTTGATTCGGTGCCAAAACGTTTGTCGGGTCATCTGTTCGCCACGCAAACTGGGGAACAGCACATCGCTGGGACGCCCTCCCAGCAGCTCGCCACGAGCATCGCGCATGTAGCGCTCGACCCAGACGATCGCCTCCTCGCCCATCGGTACCAACCGCTCTTTGCTGCCCTTGCCCATCACTCGCAACACGCCCTGCCGTAAATTGACTTGCTCCAGGGTCAGGCTGATCAGTTCAGTCACGCGCAAGCCACAGGCATACAGCACTTCAAGCATGGCGCGGTCGCGCTGACCGATGGCTTCACTCAAGTCCGGTGCCGTCAGCAAGGCTTCGACATCAGCTTCCGACAAGGACTTGGGTAATGGCCTGCCCAGCTGCGGCATATCGATCTGTAACGTCGGGTCGACCGCAATCAGTTTTTCCCGCAGCAAGTAACGATAAAAACCACGTACACCTGAGAGAAAACGCGCAGTGGAACGCGGCTTATAGGCCTGTTCAAGACGCCAGGCCAGGTGATCGAGAATCAGCTCGCGACCGGCATTGATCAGGTCCAGGCGTTGCTCTTGCAGCCAGCCGTTGAACAGCGCCAGATCGCTGCGATAAGCGTCACGGGTATTTTCGGCAAGGCCTTTTTCCAGCCACAGGGCATCGAGAAACTGGTCTATCAGGGGATGATCGATGGCAGGCATGAGCACTCAGGATTCGCAAGCTCAAGGCTGCGCTTAAATAAATAGTGAACCGGGATGACGGTCACTAGTCTTTCATAGCTCGCTATTTCAAGGAACAGGACAGCATCTGGTCCACAGGGATCGGGGGTAAATAATGGACAACAAAAAAGCAGCCCGAAGGCTGCTTTTTTTGCATCGCAGAAGCTGGACTTAAACCAGTTTTTCTTTGATACGAGCTGCTTTACCGGACAGGTCACGCAGGTAGTACAGCTTGGCTTTACGCACGTCACCGCGACGTTTAACTGCCATGCTGTCGATTTGCGGGCTGTAGGTCTGGAAAGTACGCTCTACGCCGACACCGTTGGAGATTTTACGAACGGTGAATGCACTGTTCACACCACGGTTACGCTTGGCAATTACTACGCCTTCGAACGCTTGCAGACGCGAACGGTCGCCTTCCTTCACTTTCACCTGAACGACAACAGTGTCGCCCGGGGCAAAGGTAGGGATCTCTTTGGTCATCTGCTCTGCTTCGAGTGCAAGGATGATTTTGTTAGTCATGCTGTGCTCCTAAGGTAAATCGTCTGACTTACCATCGATACGTTGTTAACTATCGTCCCGCTCGCGGATGTATTCCTCGAGCAGCTTCTTCTCTTCTCCAGAAAGCGAGCGGCTTTCCAGAAGATCGGCGCGTCGTTCATAGGTCCGCCCGAGGGACTGCTGTAAACGCCAACGCCGGATATGTGCGTGGTTGCCACTTAGCAACACGTCGGGAACACGCTGATCCACATACACCTCCGGTCGGGTGTAATGTGGGCAATCCAGCAAACCATCCGTAAAGGAATCTTCCTCAGCGGAGTCCGCATGCCCTAAAGCTCCAGGCAGCAGTCGTGTAACCGCATCTATCAGGACCATCGCCGGCAGCTCGCCACCGGAAAGCACATAGTCGCCAATCGACCACTCTTCATCGACATGAGCTTCAATAAATCGCTCGTCAATGCCTTCATAGCGGCCGGCAATCAGGATTAATGCTTCCTCATTCGCCAACTCGCGTACCGCCGACTGAGTCAGTCGTCGGCCTTGGGGCGACAGGTAAATTACCTTCGCCGCCTCCCCGGCTGCCTGCCTGGCCTGAACCAGAGCATCTTCCAGGGGCTTGATCTTCATCACCATGCCCGGACCACCGCCAAATGGGCGATCATCCACAGTGTGATGTCGATCCGTTGTGTAGTCTCGCGGATTCCAACAGGTAAGCTGCAAGAGCCCCTGTTTCACCGCGCGGCTGGTTATGCCGTAATCGCTGATGGCGGAAAACATCTCGGGAAACAAACTGATCACTTCTACGCGCAGGCTAGGCATGTCGCTTAGAAGTCCGCATCCCAATCCACCTTCATCTCGCCCGCTGCCAGGTCGACGGCCAACACACATTGCTCTGTATAGGGCAACAAGCGTTCGCGATCATCCAGGCTGCCAGCGCAAGGCTTGACCACCATTACATCGTTCGAGCCGGTCTCTAGCAGGTGATCGATTTTCCCGAGCAATTGCCCAAGTTGGTCGATGACCTTGAGGCCTTCCAGCTGGTACCAGTAGTACTCGCCGTCGGTCAGATCAGGAAACAGGTTACGCGGCACGCAGATTTCAAAACCGGCCAGAAGACGAGCTTCTTCACGATCATCGAGACCTTTGAGCTTTGTGACCAGAAACTTGCCGTTATGTACACGGCCACTGACCAGCTCTACCTGTCGCACAACACCTTCGCGCTTGAGCGTCCAGGTTTTGTAATCCAACAGGTTTCCAATCGGATCAGTAAAGGAAAAGACCTTCACTTCGCCGCGAACGCCATGGATCGAATAAATCTTGCCAATAACGATCAAATCATCAGCGATTGCTGGCGTCGCGTTCATATTGCTCAGGCCGCAGCCTTAGCAGCATCCTTGAGCAACTGAGCAACACGCTCAGAAGGTTGTGCACCAACGCTCAGCCAGTAGGCTACGCGCTCTTGGTTCACGGACAGGCGGACTTCTTGACCACGAGCGATCGGGTTGAAGAAACCAACTTGTTCTTTGTGCGAACCGTCGCGTGGGTTGCGGCTGTCGGTCACGGTCAAGTGGTAAAACGGGCGCTTTTTGGAGCCGCCAAGGGCAAGACGGATTGTTAGCATGTGAACATCGTTCCTGTAGTCGGTGCTGCAAATCTAAATGCACAGCGGGCATAGGTGCCCGAAAGGCCGCATATTCTAAGGAATATCCGGACTTTTGCAAATGTCTTTTTCCGGCGCCTATCGGCATGCCATCAAGATTTGCTATAGAGCCGTCGCGAACGACGGCAGGTCAGCTCCCGCCAAGCGCGGGTTTGCTGGAGATCCCACGTCCATGTGGGAGGCGCCGACATGACTGTCGACGCGAAACTTTTACATCTTCGGCATACCGCCGCCGGGCAACATTCCGCCCATGCCGCGCATCATTTTCGCCATTCCGCCTTTGGCGGAGAATTTTTTCATCATCTTCTGCATCTGCTTGTGCTGCTTGATCAAGCGACCGATGTCCTGCACCTGAGTACCGGAACCCAGAGAGATCCGACGTTTGCGCGAACCGCTGATCAAGTCAGGGTCGCGGCGCTCGGCCGGGGTCATGGAGTTGATAATGGCTTCCATTTGCTTGAACTGCTTCTCTGCCGCGCCCTGGGCATTGCCCATCTGCGCCAGATTCACACCACCGATATTCGGCAGTTTGTCCATGAGACCGCCGAGACCGCCCATGTTTTTCATCTGTTGTAGCTGATCGCGGAAGTCTTCGAGATCGAAGCCTTTACCTTTCTTGAGCTTTTTCGCCAGTTTGTCGGCTTTGTCTTTATCGAGGGTCTGTTCGGCCTGCTCGATAAGGCTGAGCACGTCGCCCATGCCGAGGATACGCGAAGCGATCCGCTCAGGGTGGAACGGTTCGAGCGCGTCGCTCTTCTCGCCCATACCAATGAACTTGATTGGCTTGCCGGTAATCGCACGCACCGACAGAGCAGCACCACCACGGGCATCACCGTCGACCTTGGTCAGGATCACACCGGTCAGCGGCAGCGCGTCGCCAAAAGCCTTGGCGGTGTTGGCGGCGTCCTGGCCGGTCATGGCGTCGACCACGAACAGCGTTTCAACCGGTTTGATCGCCGCGTGCAGGGCCTTGATCTCACCCATCATCTCTTCGTCGATGTGCAGACGACCGGCGGTATCGACGATGACCACGTCGATGAATTTGAGCCTGGCTTCTTTAATAGCTGCTTCAGCGATCGCCACAGGCTTCTGGCTGAGATCGGACGGGAAGAAGGTGACGCCGACTTCACCGGCAAGCATTTCCAGCTGCTTGATCGCCGCCGGACGGTAAACGTCCGCCGACACCACCATGACGCTTTTCTTCTTGCGCTCTTTCAGGAAGCGCGCAAGTTTACCGGCGGTAGTGGTTTTACCCGCACCTTGCAGACCAGCCATCAGCACCACGGCCGGCGGTACTGCGTTCAGATTCAGGTCTTCGTTGGCCGCGCCCATCAGGCTTTCGAGCTCGGCCTGTACGATCTTCACAAAGGCCTGGCCCGGCGTCAGGCTGCGCGACACTTCGGTGCCGACAGCGCGCTCTTTGACCGCATGGACGAAGTCTTTGACCACCGGCAAGGCGACGTCAGCCTCGAGCAACGCCATGCGCACTTCACGCAGGGTGTCTTTGATGTTGTCCTCGGTCAGCTTGGCCTTGCCGGTGACATGGCGCAGCGTCTGCGAGAGACGGTCGGTTAGGTTTTCAAACATGCGCGATCCTTTCAGGCCCTATGTAGACCGAGGTAATTGCGGCCCAGCCCGTGATGGCTTAGTTAAAAAAGCGTCGCTCGGCGAGCCTGCGGCGTGGGCAGGTGGCAGATTATAGCGAAGACTGAGCCTGGCGGACACCTCGCTGTCTGGTTCTGTGGTCTTTCGTGCCATGTGGGTTCTATGCCAAACTCAGTGCCTTTCGGGCTTGCCTAACAGGATTTATGCTCCCCTTGTCACCCAGCTTGCTAACCACTCTCGCCGCCGCCTGCTTATATGCCGCTGCGACTCTCTATCAAGGCACTCTCCTGGCCAAGGGCGCCAAGGCGAACAAGCGCCTGCTGGTTACGCTCGGCATCCTCGCCGTACTGACCCACAGTGCCAGCCTCTTCACTCACCTGATGACCCCCGCCGGGCTGGGCCTGGACTTCTTCAGCGCCGCCAGTTTGATTGCCGCGGCAGTAATTGCCCTGACCCTGCTGGCCTGCTCGCGAATCCCGGTGGAAAACCTTCTGTTATTGCTATTCCCGCTAGGGCTCGCCACGGTGTTGCTCGCGCAGTTCGCACCGTCGGGCACCGTGCAAGTGATCGATGAGGAGCCGGGGATTCTTGCGCACATTCTGCTGTCGATCCTGGCCTATGGCATGTTCACCATCGCGGTGTTCCAGGCCTTGCTGCTATTGGTGCAGGATCACCAACTCAAGCACAAACACCCGTCCGGACTGATCAAAAACTTCCCGCCGCTGCAAACCATGGAAAGCTTGCTGTTTGGCTTCCTCTGGGCCGGCTGGACGCTGTTGTCACTATCGTTGATCTCCGGCTGGCTGTTCGTCGAGAACCTGTTTGCCCAACACCTGGTACACAAGACCCTGTTGGCGTGCCTCGCCTGGATCGTCTTCAGCGTGCTGCTGTGGGGCCGCAACCGCCTCGGCTGGCGCGGACACAAGGCCATTCGCTGGACCCTTGCCGGTTTCTGCCTGCTGATGCTGGCGTACTTCGGCAGCAAGCTGGTCCGCGAATACATCCTGCATATCTGACAGGCAGTGAACATGGACAACTTGCCCACAGGGCCGATGCTCGCGGTATTGGTCCTGCTGATTTTATGGTCAGCGCTGTTTACCGCCATCGAAATCGCTCAACAGCATCTGCTCGCCCAGCGTCAGGCTTCGCGTTCGGGCGACAAACCACTCGCCAGACTGAGCTTCCCCCGTGAAAGCCTGATCCTGTGCAATACGCTGAGCCGGGTGCTGACGGTGATCATCGGCACCTTGCTGGCCTTGAGTTACTGGCAGGAAAACGGACCGTTACTGGCCTTTCTGAGCACCACCTGCGCTCTGCTGGTGTTCGCCGACTACCTGCCGCGAATCCTCGCCACACGTTACCCCGAAGCCATTCTGGGTTTCGGCAATGCCCTACTTGGCGTGCCGCTAAAGATCCTTTATCCCGCTGCCTGGCTGCTCAACAGCATTTCCCTGCTATTGCTGCGCCCGTTCAGCAGAAGACCCGGCGCCGTCAAACAGAGTGATGAGGATCACCGTCCCACTCAGGACAATGAGCCTGATCACGAGCACGCTGCCTGCCGTCCGCACCTGCTGCAAGGCATTCATGCGCTGGACAACATCACGGTCAATGACATCCTGGTACCGCGCAGCGAAGTCGACGGGATCAATCTGGACGATCCGATCGAGGAAATCATCGAACAGCTGCGAATCTCCAAACGCACCCGGCTGCCGGTCTTCTACAGCGATATCAACCAGGTCGAGGCAGTGCTCAATACCCGTCAGATCCTGCACTTGCTGCCCGACGCGAGCTTGACCAAAGAGGCCTTGCTGGCGGCATGCCACGAACCGTATTTCGTTCCGGAAAGCACTCCGCTGCAGCTCCAATTGCTGAACTTTCACAAACAGCAGCGGCGCCTGGGCATGGTGGTGGATGAGTACGGTGAAGTGCTCGGCATTGTCACCCTGGAAGACATTCTCGAAGAAATCGTCGGCGAATTCGAAAGCGAGCAAAGCCTCGACAATCCGCATATTCATCCTCAGCCCGACGGCCGACTGGTGATCGACGGCGCCGCGTCGATCCGCGAGCTGAACAAGAGTCTCGGCTGGCATCTGCCCAGCGACGGTCCAAAAACCCTTAACGGACTGGTCACCGAAGCACTGGAAACCATTCCAGACAGTGCCGTATGCCTGAAGATCGGCCGCTATCGTCTGGAAATCCTCAAAACCGAAGACAACCGGGTTAGCCGCGTGCTGATCTGGCATGTAGCCGCTGGCGAGCCCGCGAGCCTGCGTTCGGCGGCGAAGCAGTCGTAAAGGCGAAGCAGTCGTAAAAGCGCTGTATCAGATAAATCGCATTTACCGAACGACAGAGGGGCTTGCCCCCTCGCCACAAGGACAGCGTCAGCCCGCGATTGATCGAATTTACCAATCCCCTTGTTTGATCGATAAGCCGCTTCCTATAATCGAGTCGCTTACCCAAGCCCCGCCGGACCCTGTGCTACCCGCACTCAGCGAGTTCCGGCCCCGCATTGCCTGCATCTGTCCGGTGCCGACTCCCACCTTGAGTCGCACCTGCGCAAAGCCCACATCCCTGGGTGTTCGACCATAATAATTCGCTCCAACGGAGCTCATGACTGTCAGGGATAACCGCATGACTACCAGCACTACGTACAACGACGCTGCGCCTGCCCAACCGACAAACTCCGCTACCCGCGTGGCCACTGCCAGTTTCATCGGCACCGCCATCGAGTTCTACGACTTCTACGTCTACGCCACGGCTGCGGCGCTGGTCATTGGCCCGGTATTCTTCCCGCAGACCTCTGGCACTGCGCAGATGCTTTCGGCCTTCCTCACGTTCGGCATCGCCTTTCTGGCCCGACCTCTGGGTTCGGCGCTGTTTGGCCATTTCGGTGATCGCATCGGGCGTAAATCAACACTGGTCGCGTCCTTGCTGTTGATGGGCATCTGCACCACGCTGATCGGTGTGCTGCCGGGCTACGACAGCATTGGCGCTTGGGCTCCAATCCTGCTGTGCGTGCTGCGATTCGGTCAGGGGCTGGGGCTGGGCGGCGAATGGGGTGGCGCGGCGCTACTTGCCACCGAGAATGCACCCAAGGGCAAGCGCGCCTGGTTTGGCATGTTCCCGCAGCTCGGCCCTTCGATTGGTTTTCTCGCCGCCAACGGGCTGTTTTTGACCCTGGCCATGACCTTGAACGACGAACAGTTCCGCTCGTGGGGATGGCGAATTCCGTTTCTGCTCAGTGCGGCACTGGTGATGGTCGGCCTCTATGTGCGGTTGAAACTCCATGAAACACCCGTCTTCGCCAACGCCATTGCTCGCCAGGAGCGAGTGAAGATCCCGCTGGTCGAGCTCTTGAGCCAATACTGGGCACCGATGCTGTTGGGCGCTGCGGCGATGGTGGTCTGCTACGCGCTGTTTTACATCTCCACGGTGTTCTCACTGAGTTACGGCGTCTCAACCCTCGGCTACAGCCGCGAAACCTTCCTCGGTCTGCTGTGTTTCGCCGTGTTGTTCATGGCCGCGGCCACGCCGTTAGCGGCCTGGGCCAGTGATCGTTACGGACGCAAACCGGTGTTGATTATCGGCGCGGTGCTGGCGATTCTTTCCGGTTTCACTATGGAGCCGTTACTGACTCAGGGCTCGACCTGGGGCGTCGCGCTGTTCCTGTGCATTGAGCTGTTTTTGATGGGCATTACCTTCGCACCGATGGGCGCCTTGTTGCCGGAGCTGTTTCCGACACACGTGCGCTATACCGGTGCGTCAGCGGCCTACAACCTGGGCGGCATTGTCGGCGCATCCGCCGCGCCGTTCTTTGCGCAGAAGTTGGTGGCAATGGGCGGTTTGAGCTGGGTTGGCGGGTATGTGTCGGGTGCAGCGGTGCTCAGCTTGATCGCTGTGCTGTGCTTGAAAGAGACGAGGAATAACGACCTGGACCAGGTCGCCTAGAAGAAAAAGCTTCGCGGGCAAGCCCGCTCCCACAGGGAAATGCATTGTCCTTGTGGGAGCGGGCTTGCCCGCGAATGCAGCGACGCAATTACAACTGAACGGTCACAGCTTGCGAGGCACGGGTCGCTTTGGCGCGAGCCGCTTCGATCGACTCGTCACGGGCCAGGGCAACGCCCATGCGGCGCTGGCCATTCACTTCTGGCTTTCCGAACAGACGCAACGCGGTGTCCGGCTCGCTCAACGCAGCGCCCAGATTGGCGAAAGCGGTCTGGGTCGACTGCCCTTCCACCAGAATCACCGCCGAAGCCGATGGGCCGAACTGACGGATCAACGGAATCGGCAACCCAAGAATCGCCCGCGCATGCAGGGCGAACTGCGACAAGTCCTGGGAAATCAGGGTCACCAGACCAGTGTCGTGCGGACGCGGCGAGACTTCGCTGAACCACACCTGATCGCCCTTGATGAACAGCTCAACGCCGAACAGACCACGACCACCCAGCGCCTCGGTCACCGCTTTGGCAACACGCTCGGATTCCGCCAAGGCGATCGGGCTCATGGCCTGCGGCTGCCAGGATTCCTGGTAATCACCCTTCTCCTGACGATGACCGACCGGCGCGCAGAAGGTTGTGCCACCGATATGACGTACGGTCAGCAGAGTAATTTCGTAATCGAAGTCGATAAAGCCTTCGATGATCACCCGACCTTTGCCGGCACGACCACCTTCTTGCGCGTAATCCCAGGCTTTCTGCACGTCATCGACACTGCGCAGCAGGCTCTGGCCCTTGCCCGACGAGCTCATCACCGGCTTGACCACACACGGGAAGCCCAGGTCTTCGACTGCCTTGCGGTAGTCTTCAACGGTGTCGGCGAAGTGATACGGCGAGGTCGGCAGGTCCAGCTCTTCGGCGGCCAGACGACGGATACCTTCGCGGTTCATGGTCAACTGAGCGGCACGAGCAGTCGGGATCACGGTGAAGCCTTCGGACTCCAGCTCCACCAGAGTGGCGGTGGCGATAGCTTCGATTTCCGGCACGATGAAGTGCGGCTTCTCCGCTTCGATCACCGCACGCAGCGCGGCGCCGTCGAGCATGTTGATCACATGGCTACGATGGGCCACTTGCATGGCCGGCGCGTTGGCGTAGCGATCCACGGCAATCACTTCAACGCCCAGGCGTTGCAGCTCGATTACCACTTCCTTGCCCAGCTCACCGCAGCCACACAGCAAAACGCGGGTCGCGGTTGGCGACAATGGAGTTCCGATACGGGTCATCTCAGGTCCTCAAAGGAGCGGATCATCGAGGGTCGCGCGCTAAGCGGGCTTCCCATGGGGAGAAAGCGCGGCATTTTACATGAACCGGGTGGTTTGGCTTCAGCTCAATGGCCCGGTTTGGCCCCAATCATCCACACCAAGCCACTCGACTTCGCCCGCTCATGACACAACCCCAACACCTGACGGCGCTCGTCGTTATCCATCCGACTCCAGCGGGTGATTTCATCGACTGTGCGTTGGCAGCCGGTGCAGATGTCGTCCTCATCAAGGGCGCAAATGTTCACGCAGGGCGAGGCGACAGGTCTTTCGGTCGTATTCATTCTTCTTGCTCTGCCAGATCCCGGGCGTAACGCTGGGAGTTGTGTACATAGTGCGCGGCGCTGGCTTCGAGCATCTTTTTCTGCGGCTCGGTCAACTCGCGCACCACCTTGCCCGGCGAGCCCATGACCAGCGAACCATCGGGAATTTCCTTGCCTTCGCCTATCAGTGAGTTGGCGCCGATGATGCAGTTTTTGCCGATTTTCGCCCCGTTGAGGATCACCGCATTGATGCCGATCAGACTGTAATCGCCGACGGTGCAGCCATGCAGCATGGCGTTGTGGCCGATGGTCACGCCAATGCCGATGGTCAGCGGGTAGCCCATGTCGGTGTGCATGACGGTGCCATCCTGCACGTTGCTGTTCTTGCCGATCAGGATCAGCTCGTTGTCACCGCGCAATACCGTGTTGAACCAGACGTTGGCGCCCTCTTCCAGTTTGACCTTGCCCACCAGCGTAGCGTTGGGTGCGACCCAGCTCTGCGGATGGGTTTCGACTCGGGCGTCGCCCAGGCGGTATTTCATCGAGTTATCTCCAGGCTCAGGCAGCCGCGGGTTCCCGCCATATCCAGGGTCTGTTGACGTTTGGCGGCGAGCCGCGTCACCAAACGTCAACAGACCCTGACGACGGCTTCAAATATTGATAAAACTATTGGGCGGATGATGCAGGCTGATTTTCGCGTCATAGAGCAGGTTGATCAACTCGACGATCATAATCGCCGTGAGCCCCCAAATCTTGTACTCACCGAAGCGATAGCTGGGCACATACCAACTGCGGCCCTGGTAGTCGATGCGATGTGTGTGTTCGCGCGGGTCCTCGCGGAAGAACTCCAGCGGCACGCTGAACACCGCGGCAATCTCGGCATCGTTGGCGCGGTACTCGACGAAATCCGGAATCACCCCGACATAAGGAGTGACCTTGATGCCGTGCAATGAGATCAGCGGACTGAGCGGCCCGATCACTTCTACCAGACCGGGTGGCAAGCCGATTTCCTCTTCGGCTTCGCGCAATGCGGTAAAGATCAGGTCGGGGTCTTCCGGGTCACGCCGCCCACCCGGGAAAGCCACTTCGCCACCATGGGTCGAGAGCCCGCTGGCGCGTAGGGTCAGGACCAGCTCCGGTTCGTCACTGCGGGTGATAGGCACCAGCACTGCGGCTTCGGGGAAACGTCGGTCTGTCTCCAGCGTACGCGGGGTATGGTTGCTTACGCGATGAAGTAGCTCGTCCAGCATGAGTCATCTCGATCTGTTGGCTACTTTGCATCATGCACCAAAGAAATCCCCCGCCCAACCCCCCGACTCACGGCATGTCGCTTAACGACAACTTGCCGACAACGGGCCTCCCACGCCAAGATAGGCGCAGCATTTACGGAAACCCAGCATGAAATTCTGCAGCAACTGCGGCAACCCAGTCATCCAGCGCATTCCCGAAGGCGATTGTCGCCTGCGTTTTGTCTGCGATCACTGCCAGACTATTCATTACCAGAACCCGAATATCGTCGCCGGCTGCTTGCCGACCTGGGGCACTCAAGTGCTGCTCTGTCGCCGCGCCATCGAACCTCGACGCGGTTACTGGACGTTGCCGGCGGGCTTCATGGAGAACGGCGAAACGGTGGAACAGGCGGCGATGCGCGAGACCGCTGAAGAGGCCTGCGCGCGGGTGCGCAACCTGAGCATCTACACCTTGATCGACGTGCCGCATATCAACCAGGTGCATGTGTTCTTTCGCGCGGAGCTGGCTGACCTCGACTTTGCCGCGGGCGAAGAGAGCCTGGAAGTCCGGCTTTTCGAAGAAGCCGACATCCCTTGGTCCGAGCTGGCTTTCCGCACCGTCGGGCGTACTTTAGAATGCTTCTTCGCTGACCGGCAGACACAGATTTTCCCGGTCCGGTCCGAATCGATTCCACCACTCGCGCAACCTGCGATTACACTTAAACAATAGAAAGTACGCCGTACTCTTAGGGATCGTTTCAATGCGCTGGTTGCTTGCCCTCTTCTGCCTGTCGTTCGTTACTGTCTCCCAGGCCACCGCCTCCACGGTGGTCACCCTGGACGGCAAAGTCATCGAAAAAGTGCTGGTGCTCAAATCCGCCCATCAACTGCAATTGGTCAACGACGGTAAGCCGCTCAGGACCTATCGCATCTCCTTGGGCAAACACCCCAAAGGCGCGAAGCTCATGGAAGGCGACAAACGCACGCCGGAAGGTATTTATTGGGTGGACTGGCGCAAGGTCAGTGACCGCTTCAACCTGGCCATGCACATCTCCTACCCGAATGTCGCCGATTCGGTACGCTCGCGTCGTGAAGGGGTAGAGCCCGGCGGCATGATCATGATCCACGGCACCCCGGATACCCTGGATTACCCAGAGCAGCTTTTCCACTCCCTGGACTGGACCGACGGCTGTATAGCCATGCGCAACATTGACATGCGCGAAGTCTGGGGCCTGGTTCCAGACGGCACGATGATCGAAATTCGGCCGTGATTGAAAAATCAAAAGATCGCAGCCTGCGGCAGCTCCTACAGTAGAATGCCGCACTTATTTCGCCAAATCCGCAGCTCGCCATGACTCAATCCAGCCCCGCCCTTCCCCACCACGTCACCATCATCGGGGGCGGCCCCGCCGGTTTGATGGCGGCCGAGGTCCTGAGCCAGGCGGGGATCAAGGTCGAGCTGTACGACGGCATGCCGTCGGTAGGGCGAAAATTCCTGCTGGCAGGCGTTGGCGGCATGAACATCACCCATTCCGAAGCCTATCCGGCGTTTCTCTCGCGCTATGCCGATCGAGCACCGCAAATCGCCCCGCTACTGCATGAGTTCGGCGCCGAGGCGCTGTGTGAATGGATTCACGGATTGGGGATTGAAACCTTTGTCGGCAGCTCCGGCCGAGTGTTTCCTACCGACATGAAAGCAGCGCCCCTACTGCGTGCCTGGTTAAAACGCCTGCGCGATGCGGGTGTAGTTATCCACACCCGCCATCGCTGGCTCGGCTGGAACACCGACGCCAGTCTGCGAATTGACAGCCCGGAAGGCGAAAAGGCTCTGAAAACCGATGCCCTGTTGCTGGCGCTTGGCGGCGGCAGCTGGTCACGTCTGGGCTCGGATGGCGCCTGGATGCTGCCACTGGAACAGCGCGGAATCTCACTGGCGCCCCTGCAACCGAGCAACTGCGGTTTCGAAGTGATGGCCTGGAGTGATCTGTTGATCGGCAAGTTCGCCGGCGCGCCGCTGAAAAACATCGCCATCGGCCTGAATGACGATGTCCCGCGACTGGGCGAATGCGTCATCACCGCGACCGGGATCGAAGGCAGCCTGATTTATGCGCTGTCTGCGCCGATCCGCGAAGCCATTAACCAAAACGGTTCAGCAACGATCCACCTTGACCTGCTTCCGGGCAAAACCCTGGACAAGATTCAGGCAGCACTGGCCAAACCTCGTGGCTCACGCTCGATGGCCAAACACCTGCACAGCCAGCTCGGCATCGATGGGGTGAAAGCGGCGTTGCTGCGTGAACTGACTCCGGCTGAGTGTTTTGCAGATCCGTCATTGTTGGCCAAAGCCATAAAGGCGTTGCCCCTGACTCTGGTGAAAACCCGCCCTCTGGATGAAGCCATCAGCAGCGCTGGCGGTGTGCCGTTCGAAGTGATGAATGAAAACTTGATGCTCAAGCAACTGCCCGGTGTGTTTTGCGCCGGCGAGATGCTCGACTGGGAAGCGCCGACTGGCGGCTATCTGCTCACCGCGTGCTTTGCCAGTGGCCGAGCAGCGGGGTTGGGGATGGTGGAGTGGTTGAAGCGAAAGGCTCAATGCACTGTTAACTGAAGATTTCTTTCACATTCAAAATCCACCCCTCACCCCAACCCTCTCCCCAGAGGGGCGAGGGGGAAAGGGAGCAGATCTGTGTCGTTTTCTGCACCTGAGTTCGATTCGCTTCCTCAGGTCGCAGCACTTCGCAAGAACACCAAAATCAGTCCCCTCGCCCCTTTGGGGCGGTCCGGCGTTCCGGGAGGGCTAGGGTGAGGGGTGTTTCTCAAGCCGATCGCTAAACCAAGGCCAATAAAGCTTAAGGCTTGCGCTTACGCGGCCCAGTGTTAAACACCGGCACCTTACGCACAGGCTTGATCGCTGGCGCTTCAGCCGCCACTTCACCACTGTCCACCCACTTGCCCAGGTTTTTTTTGCCGCCACCCGAAACTTTTGGCTTCTTCGGCTTTTTCGGCTTTTTGATCACCTGACCGCTGGCATCGGTATCCGGCACACGGTGCTCAGGTTCGAAATCCTGCTCTTCATGACGGGTCAGTGTCTGACGGGTCAAGGTCTCGATGGCCGACAGCAAATTCACTTCATCGGCACAGACCAGCGAAATCGCCTCGCCGGTAGCACCGGCACGACCGGTACGGCCGATACGGTGGATGTAGTCCTCAGCCACGATCGGCAGGTCGAAGTTCACCACCAATGGCAAGTCCTCGATATCCAGACCACGAGCCGCGACGTCGGTAGCGACCAGAATTTGAATTTCGCTGGCCTTGAACCGATCCAGCGCACGCTGGCGGGTCGCTTGAGGTTTGTCGCCATGGATACCGTCGGCATTCACCCCCAGGCCCTGAAGTTTTTCCACCAACTGATCGACGCCATTACGGGTCTTGGCGAATACCAAGACCTGTTTCCAGCGATTTTTGCGCATCAAGTGGCTGAACAGTTCCGGCTTACGCTTCTTGTCCACCGTCACCACCCATTGCTTGACGGTGTTGGCAGCGACATTGCGCGGGCTGACTTCGATGCTCAGCGGATCATTGAGCATTTGTCCGGCCAGCAGGCGGATCGCATCGGAGAAGGTCGCAGAGAACAACAGCGTCTGACGTTGCTTGGGCAGAACCCGGTAAATGTTCCCCAGCTCTTCGGAAAATCCGAGGTCGAGCATACGGTCGGCTTCGTCGAGGATCAGGGTTTGCAGCTGGTTGAACTTCAACGCTTTCTGCCGATACAGGTCGAGCAAGCGGCCCGGGGTCGCCACCAGCACATCAACGCCCTTACGCAGCTTCATCATCTGCGGGTTGATGCTGACGCCACCGTAGACCGCGTAGGTGCTCAGTGGCAGGTGCTCGGCGTATTGGCGAACGCTTTCGTGAACCTGCTCGGCCAGCTCGCGGGTCGGCACCAGGATTAGCGCGCGCACCGAGTTACTGGCGACCTTCGGCCCTTCCATGGTCAGCAACTGCAGCAGCGGCACGGCGAAGCCCGCGGTCTTGCCGGTGCCGGTCTGGGCCGCAGCCATCAAGTCGCGACCGGCCAGCACCGCAGGGATGGCTTGCGTCTGCACCGGCGTCGGGGTCTGGTAACCGAGCGTCTCAAGGGCGCGCAGCAAGGGTTCGATCAGGCCAAGAGTGGCGAAAGTCATGGGGGTACCGTAGGGAAATGTCAGCGCATGTGTGCAATGCGCCGCAGTTTACCCTAAATCAAGCCGGTTTCTGCCTGCGCCACTGCGGCAAGCTGATCAACACCACGGCGCTGATGATCACCGCCATCGCCAGAGCCTCCTCGATGCCAATACTTTCGCCGGCAAAGACGATCCCGAGCAGCACCGCCACCGCCGGGTTGACGTAGGCATAGCTGGTCGCGGCTGCCGGGCGGACGTTTTTCAGCAGGTACATATAGGCGTTGAAAGCGATGATCGAGCCGAAGCCGATCAAATAGGCCAAAGCAACCCAGCCCTCTACCGGCGGCAAGCTGTCCAGATGCTCACCGCTCAGCGCGCTGCCGATCAACAGCACCACCCCGCCCACCAACATTTCCGCTGCACTGGCCATCGCCCCCTGAGGCAACGGCAAGTGCTTGCTCCAGACCGATCCGAACGCCCAGGCCGCTGCCGCCGACACCAGCAATACCGCGCCCAACGGGCTTGACTGTAAATTGGAGCCGAGGTTGAGCATGGCAATACCCATCAGCCCGAGCACGATCCCGGCCCACTCCAGACGCGTATTACGCGCCCCCCAAAAATAGCCGCAGAGCAAGGTGAACAGCGGTACCGTCGCCACCGCCAGCGCCGCGACGCCTGAAGCGACGCCGGTGTGTTCGGCGACACTGACCGCGCCGTTACCAACGCTCAGCAGCAAGATGCCGATCATCCCCGCCGCCCGCCATTGCGGCCAAGTCGGCGCAGGCACCCCGCGCCAGCGCAGGAAGCCGTACATCAAGGTCCCGGCGATGATGAAGCGAATCCCGCCCAGCATCAGCGGTGGCCAATATTGCACACCGATTCGAATGACCAGATAGGTGGAACCCCAAATCACATACAACGCAAAAAAGGCACCTATCAGCTGCAACGGAAAGCGGCGTGGGCCGGGCACGGAAAGCTCGATGGCAGACATGAAAAGCTCGATGACAGGATAAGGGGAACGCTATTTTAGAAAGCTCCTGGGCGGAATTTAAGTTACAAAACCTGTTTATAGCGCCCATACACTTTTCAAAGCATGGAGATCACGGCTATAAATCGTGTTTTCGAAAGTAGAGCATTTCAGGAGCCGAATCATGGACAAATACGACCGCATGCTCCTCAGTGCACTGTTGGAAAACGGCCGGGCGACCTATGCGGAACTGGCACGCAAGGTCAACCTGTCCGCCCCGGCCGTGGCCGAGCGCGTGGCCAAACTGGAAACCAGCGGGGTGATTACCGGTTACCAGGCCAAGGTCGACTTGACCAAGGTTGGCCTGCCGATCCAGTGCGTCATCGAACTGCGTCTGAGCCACCACGGCAGCCAGAAATCCTACGACGAACTGATCAAAATCCCGCAACTGACCGAATGCCACCGGGTAACCGGCGACCCCTGCGTCATCATGCAAGCCGCCGTCGGCTCAATGCCGGAGCTGGAGGAACTGATCAACCGCATCGCCCAGTTCGGCTTCAGCAAGACTTCGATCGTGCTGTCCAGTGCCATAGAAAAGCGTGTGCCGCTGGGGCAGTTGGAGGGAATGGCAAGAATGGTGGGTGATGATCGTTCCCACGCTCTGCGTGGGAATGCATCCCGTGACGCTCTGCGTCACTGCCAAAGCGATTGCTGCGCGTCCAGTGAGGCATTCCCACGCAGAGCATGGGAACGATGGGGTGCTTAAAACCCGCGATGGCGCTTGAGATGCTCATTGATCTTCGCCGCCGGTACCTTCTGCAGCGAGCACAGCAAATCATGGGACAACTCCCGCAGACCATGCCGCTGGCGCAGTTCCTGGGCCAGGTGTGCAGTGAGGTTGGCGGCCATTTCGGCGTCGGCCATGGCCCGGTGAGCCTGGCCGGTGTGGGGCAGTTTGGCGAAAGTGGTCAGGGTGCCGAGTTTGTGGTTCGGCGCGGCCGGCATCAGGCGCCGGGCGAGTAATAGGGAGCAGGCGAAGTTCTGCAACCGTGTACGTTTAATCCGCCCCAGTTCGTAGTCCCAGAACTTCTGGTCGAACGCGGCGTTGTGGGCCAAAAGCGGCGTGGTGCCGACGAATTCGTTGACTTCGTTCATCACCTGTTCGGCAGACGGTGCGGTGCGCAACATAGCGTTGCTGATACCGGTCAGGCCTTCGATGAAGGCCGGGACGCGCACGCCCGCATTCATCAGGCTCTGGTAACGCTCGACGATGCGCCCCTGTTCAAGAATCACCACGGCAATTTCCGTGGCCCGGCAAGAGCTGCTCGGGGAGATCCCGGTGGTTTCAAAGTCGATGACCGCTATCCGTTCCAAACCTGTTCCCATTCCGTCAAAAAGTTTCAGTTTTTAAGCAGCAACACGCCTTCGATTGGCACGTAGCGGCTGGCGGCGCGTATCAACGAGTTGGCGGTCAGACCTGGCACGCCGTAGGCGACTGCTTCAACCCCATGCTTGTTGATGATGCGTTCCAACAGCATGTCGAAATCACCGTCGCCGGAGGCCAGCACCACTTCATCGACGTTGGCGGCGGCGTCCATGATATCGATGGTGATGCCCACGTCCCAGTCGCCCTTGGCCGAGCCGTCGCTGCGTTGGATGTAGGGTTTGAGTTTTACGATGAAGCCGAGGTTGCGCAGGATCTGCTGGAATTGCTGCTGCTTGCTGTCACCACGATCGATGGCGTAGGCGTAAGCCTCGACGATCTGCCCGCGCTGGCTGATGTCAGCCCACAGGGCCGCATAGTTGAAATGACAGCCATAGGCCTGGCGCACGGTGTAGTAGAGGTTCTGGACATCGGCGAACACAGCAATTTTTTTCACCGCAAATCCTCATGGCGCAGACACGCGCAGGCAATTGATCAGGCGCACGGCCCAAAAAGTCACCCAGTATGCCAGTCAGAAGGAAATTTCCGCGAACAATCGATCCGGAGCGCCAGGGCGCTCCGGACGAGTGGTGCATCAGACGAAGGAATCGTCGTCGCCGAAGAACGATGAGCTGTCATCGCTGTCGTCGGCGTCGGCAAACCCGCCTTGGTCATTGCTGTAGGAATCGTTACTGACCATACGCTGGTCGTCATTGCCCCAGCCTTTGTCATGACCGCTGTCATTGACCTGTGCCGGTTCTTCCTTGATGACTTCGACCACTTCCTGCGGTTGCTGATTACTGTGGAACAGGCTGCTGATGCCTTGCGCCAGCATCACGCCACCGGCCACGCCAGCCGCGGTTTTCAAAGCGCCACCGAGGAAGCTGCTGCCCGCTGCTGCAGGAGCTTGTTGCTGTGGTGCAGCATAATTCTGTTGCGGGGCACCAAAGTTTTGCTGAGGCGCTACACCCGGCTGGGCATTGAACGAAGGCCGTGCGGGTTCACGCCAGCCGCCGGTCGAGGCCGGAGCGCTCGGGGCCGGAGCCGGTTGCGGGTCACGGGAGCCACCGCCAAAGATACTCGACAGGAAACCACCGCCACCGCTGCTCGCTGCTGGCGCCGGTGCCGCTACTTGGGCCTTGGCTTGCTGCAGTTCGGCTTGCAGTTGCTGGTTTTGCTGGGCCAGTTGCTGGTTTTGTTGAACGAGCTGTTTGTTCTGCTCGTCGAGGCTTTTGATCGCCGCCTCTTGCACCAGAATCGCCTGGGTCATGAAATACCCCGCCGCAGGCTGGCGAGCCAGGTGCTCCTTGATCCGCGCCTCGGCCAAGGCATCGCGCGGGGCTGAATCCGTTTCGGCTTGCTGCAGCCGTGAAAACAGTCCATCGATCAGGGTTTGTTCTTCGCTGTTCATGGCGACCTCGTTAGATTGCCGATAAAAATCCTGGAACCTTTCCTAGTGAAAAGGCGCCTACCCTTTATGGGGATGTTACGGGACGTTTCAATGGTCTTTACCTAACGTTTACGTTTGCTTGCCCAGGCACTGCATCGGTTAAAGTGTCGAACTGCTTTTGACCTGCGATACCGACCCATGAATCCGTTAGACGTGCTCCGCGACTCTTTGTATTTCTTCAAGCGCAATCTGCGCCAGATTGTACTGCTGTGTCTGCCGTTGGTGGTGCTCGAAGCCCTGCTGCAGCAACTGGTCGATCACTCCCAGGGCCCGGATGCTTTTCCCGGTTTTAGCGTGATCGTCGGACTGTTGATCTATCCGCTGTACACCGGCGCACTGATTCTTTTTCTGGATGCCCGCAGTCGCGGCGAATCGCCGCGAACCCGTGATCTGCTGGCGATGTCTGTCAGCCTGTGGCCCAGGTTCGCGCTGCTGACGGCCATCAATACCCTGCTGATTCTGGTGGGCCTGTCGCTGTATTTCCTGCCGGGTATTTGGCTGATGGTGACGCTGGCCTTTGCCGAGTACCTGTTGGTCCTGCGCGGCCTGCAACCGCTAACGGCCATCAAGGAAAGCTTTCGCCTGAGCCGTGGGCACTTCCTGCGCATATTGGTCTGCATTTTGTGTGTGATGGGGCCACTGTGGATACTCAAGGGCGCGAGCTATGCGGTGTACCCCGAGCCTCAGAACCCTGTGCTGTCATTGCTGATCGAAAGCGCTCACAGCTTTCTGCAGCTCTTTACCAGCGTGGTGCTGTTTCGCCTGTTCATGCTGATCAGCGAAGCGCCCGACAAAAATTAATAGCGCTGTGTGACAGGGCTGGTCTTGGGATCCAACCCTGCTCTCGGGTATGCTCGGGCTCAATCCTGCAACGCCATAAGCCGAGCCGATGACCCGTCTACTGCGCCACACCTTGCTGGGCCTGCTGATAATTGTCGGTCTGTTGTCAGCCGTGATCTACAGCCTGACCTGGCGCCCGGAAACCAAAGAGCGACTGCCGGTCAGTTGCAGCGCCCAGGCACCGACGCTAGTGCCCGGTCAGGCGCTGAAGGTGATGACCTGGAACGTTCAGTACCTGGCGGGCAAACGCTACGTATTTTGGAATGATCTGGCCAAAGGCGACGACGATCACCCCACCCCTGAAGACATGGCCTTCAGCCTCGATGAGGTGGCACGGGTGATTCGCGATGAGCAACCGGATATCGTCTTGCTGCAAGAGCTGGATGATGGCGCCAAGGCCAGCGACTATCAAAACCAGCTGAAACTTCTACGAGAGCGGCTGACCGACCTTTACCCGTGCAGCACCCATGCCTTCGACTGGAAAGCTGACTTCGTTCCTGATCCGCATATTTTTGGCAGCGTCGGTCGACAGCTGGCGACATTGAGCCGCTATCAGATCGAACACGCCGAACGCCTGCAATTACCGGAGGCGCCAGCCAATCTTATCAGCCGTCAATTCCAACCTAAAAACGCGCTGCTGGTGAGTTATCTGCCATTGAGCGACGGTGGGCAAATGGCGGTAGTGAACACCCATCTGGACAGAGCGACTCAGCCTGACGACACGCTGCAACAGCAAGTGACGGCGACCGCCAAGGTGCTCGACACGTTCGAAAGTCGCGGTACGCCATGGTTGATCGGCGGCGATTTCAACCTGTTGCCGCTGGGCCAGTATCAGCGGCTCGCCCCAGAGCAGCGAACCCCCTATTCCGCCGACAGCGCGCTGCATGTGCTGTGGGACAAGTATCCGATGATTCCCACAAACAACGAAGCCAGTGGTATCGACCGCACGCAGTGGCTGACCCACTACCCCAATGACCCGACCCTCAGCAGCCCGGACCGCACCGTTGACTACCTGTTTTACAGCCCGAGAATCAAACGGGTCGAGGCCCAGGTAAGGCAGGACGATACGCTGCGGATCTCCGATCACTTGCCGGTGATTGCGCGATTCCTGTTGCCTGCGGCACCGTAGATCAAACGCGTTTGATCGTTTGATGATCATTCCCACGCTCTGCGTGGGAATGCAGCCCGTGACGCTCTGCGTCACTGCCGAAGCGGACGCGGAGCGTCCAGTGAGGCATTCCCACGCGGGAGTGTGGGAACGAACATCCTAACCATTACTTCCTTGGTTTGATCCGCGCTGTCGCTTCAGCCACCAATGGGTCATCCGGCCAGTAGTCGCCCGTATCACCTTACACTCCCCACATTGACACTGCTTAAGTGCCTGTAATTTCTATGCATGACGGCTATTTTTGCAATTGACCATTGGCAGTCAAACCCAAGCCCTTTGATTGACACAAACTGATGTCCATCAAGAGCAGGTTTGACAGCCGTATCAATGCGAGTCAGCTCTAACCGCGCACAATGTTTGACACCCCGCATTCGGAATGCACTAAAAACAGAGTGTGAGCTGCGTCCCTGAGCGCCCGACATACCTAGATGGCTTCTCGTCGGCGTGCTCGAAAAGCACTGGGAGCTTACGGTGCCGCCAACCGAATCAGTCAGCAAAGCGCCTGACACAACAACAGCTACGCATGGGCAGACTTGATGAAACCCGTAAAACAACAAGATCAAAGCAACCTGAAGTGGGTTGCTGACTTCATCTGGAATATCGCTGACGACCGCCTGCGTGACGTGTACGTGCGCGGCAAGTACCGTGACGTCATCCTCCCCTTCACCGTGCTGCGGCGGCTTGATGCCGTGCTGGAATCGACCAAGCAGGCGGTGCTGGAGCGTAAGAAATTCCTCGACACGCACCGATGCGACTACAATCCAAAACCCGCGCAACCGGGGTGGAAACACCGGTCACGAGTTAGCGAAATGAGCGGTCACGTTCACCGAAATTCGCAGGCGTCGAATGATGGGCGCGGAACCAGCCAGTGTCATACCCCAAATGATGCTTTGGGTAGCCATCAGCCTGGGTACCGAATACCAAAGAAGCATGCCTGTTGCGAAGGCTAAGGCTGTCGCTACCAACGTGCTGATTGTTCCAATGGCATTAACCATGCGGTTGAGCGGCGGCCACTCAGTAGAACAGCAGGGGATGTTCTAGGGGGGTAAGCAGCAGCTTTTCAAGGCTCAGTGCGGCATCTTCGGGATAGAGGGTGTTGATGCTGAGCCTAGGTTCGGTCATGTAGGCCGCCGGGCCAAGTGCGCCAACCATCTGGCTGACGCTATAGAAGCCCCTGACCATTCCCTGATGCTGAATTTTGACTTTGAAGCTGGCTCTGGGCTCGAGCCTGGAGGCGCGTATTTTCCAGTCAGTTGGAACGTTGGGGTAGTCAAGAATGCGCTTCAGGGTCTGATTTTCCTGATCGTTGCCGTTGAGCATGACATGCTGCTTGAACACCATGATCACCAGCGACAATGCGTCTTGCCATTCCTCGCTTAGCGCGCCATCGCTGCCGTCGTTGAACAGAAAGTCATACAAGTTGACGGTTTGCCTAAGCCGCTCGGTATCGACTTTGTCCTGATAGAAGCCAACCCAGGCCTTGTTGACCATCAGGATATTGCCCGCTCCATCAGTCAGGGTGGATGGATATGGGTCCAGCGCCTGCAATGTTCTGAGCATTGCCGATCTTAACCATTTGAGATCTGGGCTGTGAAAATCCTGCGCTATTTCGTTGGTCGCGTAGCCCGCAGCAATGCGCAGATGGCTGCGATCCCTCCGGCCAAGCTTTAGCGCATCGGCGATATGGTCGGTCAGCACCTCACTTGGCTTGCTTATCCCGTTTTCCAGGCGACTGACATGTCGGGTCGAGGTGCCGACCATTTCGGCCAGTTGCTCTTGGCTGAGCCCGAAGACTCCGCGCCAAAACTTAAGAAAATCAGCAAAGCGCTGTAAGTGTTGTGTCTCGGCCATGTCCATTGTTGCGCAAAATCCTTTCGATCAGACATCGCATGTCGTGGTGACTGGGGCAGGCCTCGGCAAAATGGGCGGGTCTCGTCCATTCTTAGCGGAGAAGTACCATGGCGGCCTCCATACTAAACGTCAGAGATCTGCATTTCTATCTGTTCGAGTTGTTCAATGCAGAAGCCATGACCGCCCGCACGCGTTATGCCGAGCACAGCAAGGAAACTTATCTGGCGGCAATCGAAACCGGGCGCAAGATCGCGGAACGCTATTTCCTGCCAATCCGGCAGAAGGTGGATGTGCAACAGCCTACGTTCGACGGCAAGCATGTGCACATGATTCCTGAGATCAAGCCTGCAATCGATGCAGTTATCGAATCTGGGCTCGCTTGCCCGGAAGCCGATTATGAATTGGGTGGCATGCAATTGCCGGCCATTGTTGCAAGTGTGGCCACTTCTTTCTTGTCAGCTGCAGGCAGTACCACGCTGGGTTATACCAGTTTGACCAATGCCAACTGCAATCTTATCGAGGCCCACGGCACGCCCGAACAGATCGAGAAGTGGGTCGTGCCGATGCGTCAGGGCCGGTTCGCCGGAACCATGGCCATGACCGAGCCGTCGGCGGGCTCGGGGTTGGCAGACCTGACGACCAGCGCGACTAAGACTGAAGATGGTCGTTACCTGATCTCTGGCAACAAGATCTTCATTTCTGGTGGTGATCACAACCTTACCGAAAATATTGTTCACCTCGTATTAGCAAGGATCAAAGGCGCTCCCAAGGGCATCAAGGGTGTATCTCTGTTTATTGTTCCCAAGTATCTGGTCGATGAAACAGGTGCTACCGGCAGTCGCAACGATGTGAGTCTGGCCGGCTTGTTCCACAAGATGGGTGGGCGCGGGCAAACCTCCTGTGCTATCAACTTCGGTGAACAGGGCGGCTCGACAGGCTACCTGGTTGGTGAGGAGAATCAGGGCATTCGCTACATGTTCCACATGATGAATGAGGCACGCATCATGGTCGGAACCAGCGCCGCACTCACAGCTTTGAGCGGTTATCAGTACTCCCTCGACTACGCGAAGGAGCGCCGGCAGGGGCGTTTACCTTCGTCCAAAGATCCGCTCTCTGCGCCAGTGCGGATCATTGAGCATCCGGATGTGCGGCGCATGCTGCTGGCACAGAAGGCCTATGCCGAAGGTGCCTATAGCCTTTGTCTGTTTGGTGCACAACTGGCTGACGACTTGCGTACTGCTCCTGACGAGGCCGAGCGTAAGAGCGCCAAGGTACTGCTGGATTTCCTTACGCCCGTCATCAAGTCCTGGCCATCCGAATATGGTCCGCGCGCCAATAGCCTTGCGATTCAGGTGTTGGGTGGACATGGCTATACCAATGAGCATCCGGTCGAGATGTTCTACCGCGACAACCGCCTTAACTCGATCCATGAGGGCACCTATGGCGTGCAGTCGCTTGACCTGCTGGCACGGAAGGTGCCCGCCGACAATATGGCCGGATACACGATCTGTATTAGCAGGATGCGTGATGACATTGATGCGGCCACACAGCACCCGGTGTTGCAAGAGCCTGCGGTTGCGCTTCTGGCCGCCATTCAGGTGCTTGAGGAAACCACCCATGCTGTTCTTGGCGGCATGCAGAAACTGCACTTCGACTTGGCGCTGGCCAACTCGGTCAAGTATCTGGAGCTGTTTGGCAACGTTGTTGTGGCTTGGATGTGGCTGAAGCAAGGCACATCCGCTTGTGCTGGCCTGGCCAAGGAACCGCATGAGGATGACCGGAACTTCTACCTAGGCAAGTTGCAGGCCCTCAAATACTTCTACGCCTACGAACTGCCAGAGATACAGGTCTGGAAGAAGATTCTCTGCGACTTCGAAGATGCCTTCTACATGGCCCGAGAAGAGTGGTTTTGATGGCTGCGGCGCACACAAGTCAAGCACGAGGGGAGTCGGCGGAACCATTGCCCACGGATTTCTGACGCTGTCGATGCTTTCGCACTTTGCGGAACAGTTCGGCGTTGAAGTCGAAGGCGCGGTAATGGCCGTCAATTATGGCTTTGACAAAATCAGATTCTTTGCCTCGGTCAAGGTGGGGCAGCGGATTCGTGCCTGCAGGTAATTTATCGAAATCGTTGAAAAAAGCCCGGGGCAAGTTCTTTTCAAGGATGAACGTTGTTGTCGAGATTGAAGGGCAAGAAAAACCGGCACTCACTGCCGAGTGGCTCGGCATGCAGTTTGTAAATTGATTAACCTTATCAGTCGCAGAGGTTTCATATGAATAAGCAAAGTATCGATTTCACCGGGCGCGTCGCCATCGTCACCGGAGCCGGAAACGGACTCGGACGCTCGCATGCGCTGGCATTGGCCAAGCGCGGTGCCAAGGTGGTGGTGAATGATCTGGGTGGCGCTCGTGACGGCGTGGGTAACTCGTTGCAGGCTGCAGACGAGGTGGTTGCGCAAATTCAGGCAATGGGCGGCGAAGCCCTTGCCAATGGCGCCAACGTTGCCAACTTTACTGAAGTTGAGGCGATGGTCGCGCAGGTCATTGAGTGTTGGGGGCGGGTCGATATTCTGGTCAATAACGCGGGAATTCTTCGCGATAAAAGCTTTTCCAAGATGGAACTTGCCGACTTCAGGCTGGTGATGGACGTGCACCTAATGGGCTCGGTCAACTGCACCAAGGCCGTCTGGGAAATCATGCGGGCGCAGAACTATGGGCGAATTGTCATGACCACCTCCTCTTCCGGTCTCTACGGTAGTTTCGGTCAGTCGAATTACGGTGCGGCCAAGATGGCTGTTGTAGGGCTCATGAATACCCTGGCGCTGGAAGGGCAGAAGCACGATATCCGGGTCAATTCGCTGGCCCCCACTGCCGCCACCCGAATGACCGAAGATCTGTTGGACAAGGCCGTATTTGAACTGTTGACCCCTGAGTCGGTTACCGCAGGCGCGCTGCTGCTGTGCCACGAGGGTGCTCCGCAGCGCACGATCCTCTGCGCCGGTGCAGGTGGCTATGCCACTACCCGGATTTTCGAGACCAATGGCGTGTTTCTCCCACCTGCCTTGCAGACCCCTGAGGGTGTGTTGGCCACCTGGGACGCTATTTGTGACACCGCAGATCAATGCGCCCTGGAGGCGGGTTTCAAGCAAACAGAGAAGTTCCTGTCTAAGGCTGCTGCCAGCTTTAGCAATCAATGAGAGCGGGTAAATCGAGCATGTCGCAAGCCGTTATTGTTTCAGTCGCCCGTACACCGATTGACCGTGCCTACAAAGGTTCCTTCAACGACATTGAGGCACCGAGTCTGTCTGCATTTGCCGTTGAAGCGGCGATCGCGCGTGCCGGATTCCGGATGATCGGCTGAATGTGAATGGCGGTGTGTTCGAAGTAGCGCTTTGAGGTCGTGCCTGAGCGGCGCATCTAATTCAAATTCTGCGCCTGTCTGTTTGACGGACGAGCGCATTTTTCTCGGGGGCAGTATGCAGGATCTATTCAGTTTGCAAGGCCGGGTGGCGCTGGTCACCGGTGGGGCGCGTGGGATTGGCGCGATGATCGCACGGGCGTACCTGCAATGCGGGGTTAAGGTGTACATTTCATCGCGAAATCAGGATGAGCTTGCAAATTTTACCAGCGCTGTTGCAAGCCTGGGGGAGTGCATTGCGATCCCTGCTGACCTCTCTAGCCTGCAGGGGATAGAGTTTTTGGTTGATGAGATCCGCAAGCGTGAGTCCGGCTTAGACATCTTGGTTAACAATGCCGGCGCCACCTGGGGCGCGGAGTTTTCTGTGTATCCAGAGGCTGGTTGGGACAAGGTTCTGGATCTGAATCTGAAGTCACCCTTCTTTTTGACGCAGCGTCTGCTCGGGCTGCTCAAAACTGTTGCTACAGCAGATACTCCGTCCCGGGTGATCAATATTGCCTCGGTAAACGGCCTGGTAAATCCCGGAGTCGATAACTATGCGTACTCCGCCAGCAAGGCTGGCCTGATTCATCTGACCCGGCATCTTTCGGTTGATCTTGCTCCCGTTCATATCAATGTCAACGCTATCGCGCCCGGCTTTTTTCACACGAAAATGACGGCTTACGCGGTTGAGCAAGATGAAGGCTCAATCATGGCCATGGTCCCGAGGGGGCGTCTTGGCAATCAGGACGATATTGCTGGCGCTGCCATCTTCCTGGCATCCAGAGCCTCTTCTTGGATTACCGGACATACGCTGGCGCTGGACGGTGGTCTGGTCGCAGCAGCCGGTTGATCAAATTAATTTTTGGAATACCCATGAGTAACTATTCTGTGCCAAGCCGCGATAGAAGGGCCCTCCGCTGGCAGCGGAGGGCTTATGGATAACGCCGTCAGCTGTGGCTCGCGGAAACCCAAAATGGGCATTCAAGGCAATGCCAGCTGGGTGATGAATTTCGATGGCGCAACGGCTTCCTATTGATAGTGCCAATGAGGGGCACGCGCTGCATGTTTACTTTCATGAACTCGGCCCGTCTTGGCGTTGCCTTTGCGGGCTGAGTCATTGCGAGCGAGCCTCTCAGAACGCGCTGCCCTATGCTCGAAGCCGTGAGGCAGGGCGCTCACTGAACGGCGTGAAGTTCCCCTAGCGGCCAGCCGGTCTGTTGTTGGTACACCCAGATATTCGCCGAATCATTCTGACGCCTCGAGGCGTTGACTGAAGGCGGGCGGACCCTCCTGTATTACCTGGCACAGTTGGTAGATAAGGACTTGTGCGGGGTACCCCATGAGGGTTCTGCAGCCGCTTCGCTGCTGGCGTTCTTCACGCCGATTGCCAAAGGCTTCATGACTGAGATCTCCGCTGAGTGTGCCAGTCTGGACATGCAGGTATACGGCGGCCATGGCTACATCCGAGAGTGGGGGATGGAGCAGAACCTCCGGGATGCTCGGATTACGACCATGTACGAGGTACGACCGCTATCCAGGCACTTGATCTGCTGGCCTGAAAGATCCTGGCCAGTAAAGGTGTGGCACTGGGTTACCTTACTTTTGATCAACACCAAGCGTTTCTATGAAGTCGACCACGGCTTGCCGTTCTTCGTTATTGATCTGGGTAGCAATGGCTCGCATCCACTTACCTTGGATATCGGAATACTCATCTGCCCCCCGCCAACCTTGAGCGTAACTGTTCAGCTGCTGATCGATATACCAGCCGTCAAGGATTCGTAAATTAGGTGCCTGCAGGTGTGAATAACCTTGGGCAAACTGGCCGTGGCAAGCCGCACAGGTATCCTGATAGCGTGGTGCGCCAGCCTTGGCAGTGGCGCTGTTAGGCTGTGGCGCCTTGGCCAGTTGCAGACCGGCGTAGTGCGCGGCCAGACTGGAAAGCTGCTCTTCGCTGAGGCTCATGGTAATCGCACGCATGCTCTGCCCCGCCTGATCCTGTTGGGTATAGCCGCGCCGGCCGGCTTTGAAATTCATCAGCTGACGAGCCAGATACTGTTCGCTCTGCCCCGCCAGGCGCGGTGCGCCCAAAGTCTGATTACCCTGACCTTCTACTCCGTGGCACACCGCACAGGTTGCACTAAGTGCTGCAGCGGGAGCTTCCGCCGCCTGGGTGGCTAGTGGAGCCAGAATCAGTAAGGCAAAGCTGTTCATCTTATTCATCTGCTAATGCTCCACTGTGCTGCTGTTGCTCGCGCTGAACTATCTGTTCAAGCAGATGCGCTTGAACGACTGATGGGCTGGCCAGAGGATGCTGACGCAAGGTGCCTACTTCAGCAGCGGTATAGGGTTGAAAATCTGCCGGTATCTGCGCCGCACTGAAGCTGCTGAGCATCCAGTTCAGTAAGCGTGCCAGATCTGCATCGGGCAGCGCAGTCTGGGCAGAGCCCGGCACCTGCACCAGATACTCGCGACCGCCCGGCACACTGAGAAAGCGACCCATCTGATTACGCAAATCCGGCACCTGACGCGCGGGAAAGCCGCTCCCATCTGGCAAATGGCAACCCTGACAATTGAGCATGTAGTCGACCTGAGCCGGCTCGGTCGCCCAACTGCAGCTGCTGGTCAGGAGAAATCCCAGAGCAGCTGCCCGGATCATTGTTCCTTCACCCCGATCACCACCGACAGCGAGCAGTGATAAGGCACATTCGCCTGACTGCCGGTACACCAATTGAGATCATTCGAGCTCTGCGGCCGATAGATCGGCGTGTCGCCCTGATCTCGCTGGCAGATGCAGCGCCCACAATTACTTTTGCCACAACAGTCGTTGTAGGAAATGACGTAGTCCTTGCCGTCCGTAGGGTTTCGGCAGGTGCCGATCCAGGTGATGTCCGACTTCACGGTGCCCGGCGGACAGCTGCTGGCCGTGCCACCGCAACATCCACAGAGAAAACCGTCGATCGCACAATGTCTCCAGTAGTCGCAGCTATTGGGATTGCCTTCTTCAGCAATGCCGGTGGAAGCAAAGGCACTGTTGCGATAGACCGGCAGCAGGGTAAAGGCGCCCGCACCGATTAGCAGAGTGCCCAAGCTGCCGAGAAAACCACGACGCGAAGTGCTGCGAGCGGTCTGTCGGGTCAAGTTTTCGGTCACTTGATCAAGCCAATTGTTTTCCATCGTCATTGCCCTCGATGCGTGTGCCTGGCAACTCAGCCATGTGCCGCATGAAATTGTTGAACCGTGGCGTAGCCAAGGCTTTTCGCCTCGAACAGGCTTTCCAGATGTTCGCGGGTATTGATCAGGCCGTGTGCGGTCACCTTGCCCTGGGCATCAATCAACACCCCATAGGGCAGCTTGCCAATCTGGTAAGCCATGCCAACCTCGGGAGAGAGCAAATATGGGAACTCATCTAGCCCTTCACGCCGAATGAAGGCCAACTGTTCGCCTTCGTCACCATCACTAGCCAGGATCACACGCAGCCAGGCACGCTCCTTTGCCTGGGCCGACTTGAGCACCGGCAGCAAGGTCTTGCACACCGGGCAGGTCGGCGAAAGGAAGAACAGCAGCGTTGAAAGTCCGTCAGCATTGACTCCAACCAGGCTCAGCGCACCGCCGGTCAGGCTCGGTAGATTGAAGACTGGCGCCTCATCCCCGACCTTGATCACCTTGCCCAGCGACAGCGCCCCAACCGGTCGGATGCGCTCGTGCAGCAGACCAATTTGCCGGGTCAGGGCCAGCACCGTCACCAACAAACCGATGATGGCCAACCAGGCAAGGCTATTGGAAACAATCAGTGCTTCGATCATAGGGATAGTTCTCGGGCAGAGTTTTGGTTGGCAATCAGGGTGTTTGCCAGAAGGTAGAAGGCACTGCCGCTGAGCAGCACGCAGCCAATCACCAGCCAATCGTAGAAAACCAAGATTCGGCCGCTCGGCGACAGCAGCAGATTCAGGGTGAGCAGCATGAGAATCAGGTTGCGCCAAACCAATGGCCAGCTGACTGCCTGGCGCTGGGCGCCCGCTTGGCAACCGCAGTCGGCAATGCGCCGGCCCTGGAATAGGCTCTGCGCCATTGCAGTCGCATAGGTCAGCAACAACGCCGCCGCGAGCAACACAACAAAGGGCTGCCGGAAAGCCAACAACAAGCCGGCTGCGGCGACTATCTCAAGCCATGGCAACAGCAAGGTGACTGGACGAATCAGCCCTTGCGCAAGCACGTCATAGCTCTGCAACACCGCCGTGAACCCAAGCTTGTCGCGTAATTTGTGCCACCCTGCAGCCCCCAGCAGCAGGGCCAGGCCAAAACTTATGGCGGTCAACCAGACCGGTTCGCTAAGCAGGCTGATCACCATGGCCGCACCATGTTCAGATATCCATAAGGCAGTCCAGTTATGCTGCGCAGATGTGCGCCGCTCTCGACATCGTAAAGATTGATGTCCTGCTGCAGACGACGTAGCACACCATCCTGGCCCTCGGTGAAATAAATCCAGGCACTGGCCAGCAAGGGCATCGGCAGCACCCAGTCCACACTGTAAAGACGCGGTTGGACGCCGGGACTGACCCCGATAGCGATGCTCAGCTCAGCAAGTTCGATGGTCTGAATTTTTTCGCCCTTGTTCGCATCGAAGACCCAGACTTCGGTGCCCGGCTCCTGAAAGGTGTCTGGCCCGCCTTGATGCATCAACACAAACAATCGGCCACTCGCTGCATGTACGGCGGTGTGCTGAATGCCGCTCATGCGCCAGTCGTCCTTACGTTCATCCGCGCTAAGCAACGACCACTGCTGGGATACGCGCAACTGATCGGGGCCCATCTGAATGGCATACACCTGACTTTGCCGAGAAACGAAGTACCAGGTATCCCCTATTCGTGAGGCTTCAGTGGACAGCAAGTCCTTAAGCGGCTCGAACAACGGCTTGCTGCGCTGCTTGAGCAGTACCTGACCTTGTTCACCCAGGCGCAGGTGAAGAAAACCGCCGTCGCCACAAATGGCATAGAAGTCACGCTTGCCGGCCGGGTAGATCGAAGCGCAGCCGGGTGTTTCCACCTCGCTCACAAAGCGGTCGGCATCCAGATCGACGATGCTGATGGACTGCGCCGGGGTGAAATTGAGCACCAAGAGAAAACGCTCGTCGTCCGACAACACACTCAAGCCGGTATTGCCCAGGGCGTTGATGCGCTTGGGCGGAATCGGGATTTCCCGTTTGGGCGCGAGGGTCAACGGGTCATACACCGTCACCATGTCAGTACGGCTGCCCCGAGTGCTCCGGCTGAAATAGGTTTCTACGGAAAACAATTCATTGCGTGACTGCGCAGGCAGCAGGCTGTTGAACCAGAAGCCGGTATCGAGCTGGCCCAGCATCTTGCCGCTGTCATCAAACAAAAAGGCTCGACCATCAATCTGCGTCGGCGCTCGATTGCCCCATACCCAGAACCAATGCTGGCCTTCATGGGCTGCCAGGGTTTCGACCTTGGCCTGCTCCACTGGGATTTCAGCCAGTGCCAAGGGCAGCTGCAGCGCAGTGCCCAGCATGAAATAGCGCGCTAAACGTTTGAACATATCGATACTATCCATAATCTATTCAAGTTGGCTGCGATTGGGGCTTTCTCACTATTCATGGCCGCCTGCCTAAGCAATACCTTTCTTGCGCACCAAGTCGCGATACACGTAGAAAATCTCAGCAAAAATTAACGACCATGCCAGGGTTTCAATAACCCACTTATTGAAAAAAATTGCAGTGTCTTCGTTGGGCAGAACCATGAAATCTTGAATAGCTGCGACAAACAGATTCAGGACAATAAGCACAATCATCAACCAGCCGTGCAAGATCAGTTTGTATTTAAATGCTTGCTGCACGATATAACCGCAGAAGATCAAAAAGAGTACGGCCGCCAACATCGAGGCGACCGGCAATGCCGCCCGCATAAAGTCCAGCGTTTCAAAACCATAACTGAGAACAAGCGCGACTACAAAAACCAGAATCTCCTTACCGTTGGACAATTCAAAGTTATGCGTCACTTTCATTAAACCGATGGCACCAATAACGGTGACACCAAACAATTTTGAAAACGTATCCAGGTAATGCCAGACATACGCGGAAAATCCAAATACACCGGCTTTATCTAAAATCACGTTGGTTGCAGACACAGCCAGAAAGAACCACTCGTAGCCCAACATGTCGTTTTTCAACTTGAGAAAGAGGTAACCGTAATAAAACCCAACCCAGACCAAGGACGAAACAGCCGCATAAATCATCATATCTCTGCTAGACATTGCCGCTATCCTTTCAGTCTTTACTGGGAGTTTTTTGATTACCCACCGGTACTGCACCCTATGGGCTGGCTTAACCAGTACTGGGGCAGCGCCAGCGCAGGTCATCGGCTTCCTCGGCAAACGGGTATAACCTGATGGCCGTATTGTCAGATCAACGCCCAGCCAGGTGTTACCCAATATCCGCATTGTGCAAATTGCGTTTATTGGCTAACGGCGGCAGCTCCAATGGCTTAAGCTGCGTGAGGCCAATCGTGAGTGAACCTTCAGCACGATGGGCGATAACAGGAGTAGTGGTGGTGCGCGCCGCATGGGATAAGGCGCCTAGTGCTCGGCGGAGCGACCGCCAAGAACCCTATGTTGTCTGAGGAGATTGCCAGTGAACACCAGCGGCGACTTTAACTCCCCTACTCCATTGATCGCGACTGATCCCGTCGCAGTCAGCGTTGCAGAACTGCATGACGTTGATGACTATGGCGCGACCCTGCCTGGCTGGTCCAGCGAGGTCCAGCAGTTGAGCAACGGCGCCTTTGCCGGGCGCTCCAGCTTGGTGAGTTTTGCCGGCATGCAACTGTTTCGCGAAATCACGTCCCAGCGCATGTGCGTTAAATTCGCCACCAAAGCTAATTCGCGCTCTATTGCCTTGCCGCTGGCGTTGTCCCAACCTGCCCTGTTCAGCGGCACCGAAGTCAATCACCGGGAAATCGTCTGCTTTGCCGAGGATGAAACCTTTACCTACTACACAGCACACTCAAGCGACTTGCTGACCCTGAGCTTCGATACTGACGTCTTCACTGCCTATGCCGATCAAATCAAAGATGCCGATGTCGCTCGCAGCCTTAACAAAACGGCCTTTCTAAAGGTCATGCCAGATCAGGCCGCTGAGCTGCAAACATTTCTGCAAACCGTACTGACCGTTCTGCTCAACAATCCGGCCGCCTTGCAACACCAGCATGCACAGGACTCACTGACCGAATCCATTTACACACAGGTGCTCAAGCTGCTTGGCAACGGCGACAACCTGTCCGCATTCGCCATGCCCAAACAACGCTATACCCTGGTTGCACGGGCGCGCGAATACCTGTTTCACGACCCCCATAGTGAGAGCTTCACCATTGCCAGGCTTTGTCACTATCTGGGGGTTAGCTCACGCACCTTGGAATATGCCTTTCAGGACGTCTTGGGCATGACCGCAGTGGCCTACTTACGCGCCTTGCGACTCAACTATGTGCGGCAGGACATCAAGTCTGGCGGGCCACAGACTTCCGTGCTGGATATTGCTGCGCGCTGGGGTTTTTGGCATCCGTCGCATTTCAGCGCAGATTACAAGCGCCTGTTCGGCGATCTGCCATCCGAGACGCGCCGACGTTATGCCAGTTAACGTGATGTCGTCCCCTACATAACCAGCCAGCTATCCCTGCACAGTAACGTTTCGCCCAGTAAAGACCGCAAGTGTCTTTGCCATGCCAAGTAACGTCCCTATCAAATGTATAGCTATTTATTAAGTGAAAAATAGCGCCAGAGCACTAACTAGCCAGCGCTAATTCTGCACGCGCGCAACACATTTCGCCGAAACACGGATTAACCGCGCCCGGCAAAAATTTAAATACCACAAACACTGCGGATTTTGGCTAACGCCTGCACCCTACCTGCGCAAATAATCGACCCAACGCTATGCGCTGCGCCTATTAAAAACAGGTATCTAATGACCGCCATACAGGATCGACTCACGCCATTTATTAACACATAAAACGGCACAGCCGCAGTTGCAATTCGCGCTGAGAATTGATGCATAAACTACAACTTGCGCGGGCGTAAGTGGTGACTCTATCTTTACCAGCAAGGCGAAATATTTAATCAATCAACAGGACCTATTGACTGTGAACAATATAAGCAGAGTGCTAATTATGGGTGCCACAGGAAATATTGGTGGACTTACCGCTCAAGCACTGGCGGTGAAATACCCAGGTATAAATTTACGTCTGACTAGCAGCCGTGACTCTGGCTGCGATGTACTGCGTGCCCTGCATCCACAGGCTGAAGTACTTAAGGCCGACTGGTACGACCCTGGCAGTCTGCCTGCCGCTTTTGCCGGCGTAGACAAGGTGTTTATTGTCTCGCCGGATTTTTACACCGACGAAAGCATCGTCACCCCCAACCTGATTAACGCCATCCAGGAAGCCGGCTGTGCTGCCCAGGTACTGCGCTTGATCTCACTCCCGCCAGGGCTGACGGCTGATCAATTGGAGCCGGACATCCTGGCCACCCGATGTGGGGCCAGCCTCTCGGTTGTCGCGAAGCCACTGCTTGATGCCAGTGGCTTACCCATGACCTACCTCAATGTTGCAAGTTGGCTGATGTTCAATGTGTCTTGGTTCCTGGCTGCCGAGATTAAACAACACCGGCGCTTGGCCATGCCGCAGGCCACCCATGCATCGCGCCTGTGGTTGTCTGAGTGCGACGTTGCCGCAGCAGCAGCCAAGATCCTGGCAAGCGATGCCGCAACCCACGTGGGTCACGAGTATCTGGTCACCGGCACTGAACGCATCGACTTTATCCAGCTCGCCGAGCTACTGGGTGAAGTTATCGGTGAGCCGGTTGCGCTGGTGAACGATGACCAGCCCCTGCGCACCGCCACCGGAGAGGCCTTCGATTTGCTCATGACCTACTTCCGTCATGAAACCCGCGATTACGTCGACATTCCTGTGACCGACAGCTTTGCGCAGTTGACTGGCCGCCCTCCCCTGGCCCTGCGCGACTATCTGATAGCCAATCGAACCCTGTTTATCTAGTTCACTGGCGCCGCTAGAAGGCTGTGCGAACGCCGCCCAGCCCTGCACTCCGACCTCTAAAAATAATAGGAGACACCTCGTGAATAGCATGTTCAAACGGACTTTGCTTTTTAGCGCCATGCTTGCATGCTGGGGCATGAGCACGGCACAGGCGGCCACTTCAGCTGAACTGGAGCAACTCGGCAAACAACTCACCCCCTTCGGCGCGGAACAGGCTGGCAATGTTGATGGCAGCATTCCGGCCTGGGAGGGTGGCCTGACCCATGCCCCGGCTGGCTGGGAGCCAGGCCATGGTGACCCCTATGGGGCTGACAAGGTGCTTTTCAGCATCGATGCAAAGAATCTCGGTCAACATCAGTCAAAGTTGCCCGCCGGCCAGATTGAACTGATCAAGGCCTATCCCGGCTACCGTGTGGACGTTTATCCGACCCATCGTAGCTGCACCTTTCCAGACGCCGTGGCGCAGCGCACCAAAAAATTCGCCGCACAGAGCAGGGTTGGCGCTGACGGTTGGCAGTTGGAAGCCGCGGCCGGCGAGGCGATTCCGTTTCCGCTACCGGCCAGCGGTGTCGAGGCGATGTGGAACTACAAATTGCGCTATATAGCCAAGGGTCGGCAATTCGATGCCGCGTTTCTGATGCGGGAAAAGGGCGGGGCGCTGACGCGAATCGAGCAAAAATCCTATGAGTTCTACCCTTATAACGACCCGGCCGTAAAAGCGCCGACAGATACCGGCAATGTCGAAGCCAAGCTGATGTATGACCTGCTTACACCCTCGTCCCGGGCGGGCGAGATGTACCTGGTGCATGCGCAATTGGATAAGCCGCAGGATGCCTGGATCTACTTCCCTGGCCAACGCCGCGTTCGGCGTGCGCCATCCTTTGCCTACGACAACCCGATTGCTGGCTCCGACAGCCTCTACTACGTTGACCAGATCAACATGTACACCGGTGCGCTGGATCGCTACGACTACAAGCTGGTCGGCAAAAAGGAAATGATTGTTGCGTACAACTCTTACAAATTGGTCGATAAGTCGAACAGCTATGAGCAGTTGATCGGTCAGGACTACCTCAATCGTGACGTGCAGCGTTACGAGCAGCACCGGGTCTGGGTGGTGGAGGCAAGCGTGAAAGCTGACAAGCGCCACTCCTTAGCCAAGCGGGTGTTCTACTTCGACGAGGACAGCTGGGCATTGCTGCACATCGATATGTTCGACGCCAAGGGCAACCTTTGGCGTGCCCAGGAAGGCAGCGTCTGGGCTAATCCACAGATCCAGGCATGCACCTCCATCGAGTACGTCAGCTATGACCTGATCGCCCGTCGTTACATTGCCGACGGCTTTACCCAGGAAGGCAAGGTGCTCGATCTGACCGCAGGCCTCGAGGGTCGGGTCAACGACAAGATGTTCAACTCCGACGAACTGCGTCGCCGCGGCGAACGTTAAGTCCGCTCAGAGGAAAAGCTCATGCATAACAAAAACAAAGGCGCGGCCCTTGCCGCGCCGGGCTTCCCGCGTGTGAAAAACAGCCTGACCCTGGTGATGATGGCGGCCTGCGGCCTGGTCTGGATGGCGCCGAGCCATGCGTTTCGCTTCGGCTCCGAAGCGGGGATATCCGGCAGCCTGGATTCGAGTCTGTCCTATGGCTTCGCTCAGCGCCTGGAGTCGCAGAACTGCCATAGCCTCGGCGGTGACAGCGGTGGCTGTAACAACGGCACCCACACCGAGACCGGGCGTTTCTACAATCTGAGCAAAGGTAATGGCTACGCCAACGCCGATATCAGCTACAGCAATGCTGACGATGGCAACCTCAACTACAACAAGCACGATGTCTTCTCGCAAGTGGTCAAGGGCAACCATGAGTTGAGCCTGAAACTCGGTGAGGGTTGGAGCGCACTCGGCCGGGTCGCCTGGGCGAAAGACTTCAAGATGGATAACACCCGAGACACCGAACTGGATGACGACGCCAAGCGGGAAGCCACCGAGCGCCTGCAGTTGCTCGACCTCTGGGTGGCGAAGAGTTTCGACCTGGGCGAGATGCCGGCCAAGGTCAAGGTCGGCAACCAGGTGATCAGCTGGGGCGAGGAAATCTTCGTGACCGGTGGCATCAACCAGATCAACGCCATCAACCTTCCGAACTACCACACCCCCGGCACCCAACTGAAGGAGGTGTTCATCCCGGCACCTATGGCTTCGTTCAACCTCGGGCTGACCGAGACCCTCAGCCTCGAGGTCTACTACCAGTTCAAGTGGAACGCCTACGGCATCGACCCAGTAGGCACCTACTACTCGGGGACCGATGTGGTGGGTGCGGGCAATCTGCCGATCTACCTCTCGACCAGCTTCGTCAACAATATCTTTAGCCCCTTGCTCGGCCTGACCTGCGCTGGCCTGACGCCCACGGGACGCTGCGGCGCGCCAAGCATCAGCGGCCTGAGCGACGAGGAGATGTTCGCCATGGGGCTGGCGATTCCCTACGCCGGCGAGCATAAAGCGAAAAACAGTGGCCAGTACGGCATCGCCCTGCGCTGGACGGTGGAGGAGATCAAGACCGAGTTCGGCTTGTTCTACCAGCGCTACCATGACAAGTTGCCCTTCGTCGGCTACACAGCTACCAGCGCCCCCGATACCCTGTTGGTCGACAACTACTTCATCAACTACGGCGAAGACAAGAATCTGTTCGGCCTGTCGATGAACACCATGGTGGGACCGGTGGCGGTCGGCGCGGAGCTGTCCTACCGGCCCAACGACAGCGTCGGCATCGACCCCCTGGTCCCCTTTGGCGCGGCCTTCACCGGCCAGTTCAATGAATTCAGCGTGTACGACAACGGCGTCAGCAAGGGCTATGTCGAAGAGAAGAAATGGCAGGCGCATGTGAATGCCGTCTACAGCTTCTCGGCCAGCGACCCGCTGGGCTTCATTCCCAGCAGCCTGGGTGCCTCCGATGGCTTCCTGCTGGCCGAGGCGGTCGTCACCCACTATCCGGATCTGGATACCTCGGGCGAGACGCCGTACCTCCTCCCGGACTATTCGCTGCCGGACAAAACCTCCTGGGGCTACGTCGCCGAGATGGGCATCAACTACCCGAATGCGTTCGGTAGCGGTATCACCCTCACTCCGCAGCTGGACTTCTACCACGACGTCAACGGCACCACGCCGAACGCGCTGCCTTTCGTCGAGGGCCGCAAGTCGCTGACCAGCTCCCTGCTGTTCAACTACCGCGACCGTTGGAAGGGTGGCCTGCAGTGGGTGCAGTACTGGGGCGGTGGCGGCAACAACCTGATGACTGACCGCGATTTCATCAGCGGCAACATTTCCTACTCGTTCTGACCGCCGGCGTAAGGTGGGCCAGTCCCGCCCTGCTCCGTTCGCTTGGTAATTTCAGGAAGGCATAACTATGCTGACTTCCCTGGTGCTCGGCCTCGAGCGCTTTTTCTTCCGTAATCGTCTTGCCACCCTCGGCGTGCTGGCCCTGGTGACCCTGGTGATGGGCGGCTTCGCCGCGCAGCTGCGCATGTCTGCCGGCTTCGATAAGCAACTGCCGCAACAGCACGAGTTCATCAAGACCTTCAACCAGTACCGCGACGTGCTGTTCGGCGCCAATCGCATCATCGTGGTGCTGCACGCCAAGGACGGCGATATCTGGAACAAGGAGGCGCTGACCAAGCTCAACGACCTGACCCAGAGCCTGTTCTTCATGCCCGGCATCGACCGCCGCACGGTGACCTCGCTGTGGACCCCGAACACCCGCGCGGTACAGATTACCGAAGAGGGCATGAAGGCCGAGGATGTGGTGGGGGGCGACGTCACCGTTGCCACTCTGAGCGACCAGGCCATAGTCGGCATTCGTGAGCGCACCCTGGTCGGCGGCTTCGTCGGTAGCCTGGTGGCCAACGACTACTCCGGGGCCATGGTGCTGGCCGAGCTGGCCGATCCTGACCCACAGACCGGTCAACGCCTGAACTACCTGGAGTTCAGCCAGCGCCTGGAGGACGAAGTGCGGGCCAAGTACGGCGACGACAAGTACGAGGTGCAGATCATCGGTTTCGCCAAGCAGATGGGCGACATCAGCGCTGGCGCCACGTCGGTGATGGGTTTCTTCGCCCTGGCGTTCCTGCTCACCGTGCTGGCGGTCTATTGGTACACCCGCTCTTGGGCGTTGACCTTCCTGCCGCTGTGCTGTTCGCTGGTGTCGGTGGTCTGGCAGTTCGGCACCATCACGCTGCTCGGCTTCGGCCTTGACCCGCTGGCGATCCTGGTGCCTTTCCTGGTGTTCGCCATCGGCGTGTCCCATGGCGTGCAGCAGGTCAACTTCATCTCCAAGGAGATCTGCGCCGGCGCCGATGGCATGACCGCCGCGCGCCGCAGCTTCTCCGGCTTGCTGATTCCCGGCACGCTGGCGCTGATCACCGCCTTCGTCGGCTTCGCTACGCTGGTGCTGGTGCCAATCCCAATGATTCGCGAACTGGCGATCACCGCCTCGGTTGGGGTGGCCTACAAGATAGTCACCAACTTGATCATGCTGCCGGTGCTGGCCAGCTATTTCCGCTTCGATCAGGCCTATGTGACACGCGTCGATCGACTTCGCCGCGGGCGTGACGGCGCCATGCTCAAGCTCGGGCGCATCGCCGAGACGCGTAATGCGGCAATCGGGGCGGTGCTGTGTCTGGTGCTGCTGGTCGCCGCCGTGTGGCAGAGCCAGGGTCGGCATGTTGGCCATGTCCTGCCGGGCGCGCCGGAGCTGCATATCGACTCGCGCTATAACAAAGACGTGGAAAGCGTGGTCAGCCATTTCGGTCTCGGCCTGGATCTATTCACAGTCGCGGTGGAAACGCCGCAGAACAGCTGCTATCAGCACGAGGTGATGGCCTACATCGACCGCCTGACCTGGTACCTGGCCAATGTGCCGGGTGTGCTCTCGGCGCAGTCGTTGCCTGTACTGACCAAGCTCTCGGCCTCCGGAGTCAACGAGGGCAATCCGAAATGGGCGGCGCTACCGGCGGATAAGTTGTCACTCGGTGAAGCGGTGCGCCAGGTACCCGAGGGGCTGCGGCTGTACAACGCAGACTGCAGCTTGCTGCCGGTCAACCTGTATCTGGCCGACCACAAGGCCAGCACCCTGAAAACCCTGGTGGCGGCCGTGCAGCAATACCGCGCCGAGCACCCAATGGTGGGGGTGAACGTGCGCCTCGCCAGTGGCAATGCCGGGGTGCAGGCGGCCACCAACGAGATCGTCGAAAGCTCCGAGCTGCCGATGATGCTCTACATCTACCTGACCATCGTGCTGCTGGTCTTTCTGGTTTACCGCGACTGGCGAGCGATGGTCGCCTGCTGCCTGCCGCTGACCTTGGCCACCTTTCTCGGTTACTGCTTCATGAAGGCGCTGGATATCGGCCTGACTGTCGCCACTTTGCCGGTGATGGTGCTCGCGGTCGGCATCGGCGTGGATTACGCCTTCTACATCTATAACCGCCTGCAGTTGCACCTGGCCGAGGGGCTGGACATCGCCAGCGCCTTCAAGCTCGCGCTGCGCGAGGTCGGCGTGGCGACCATCTTCACGGCCATCACCCTGTCCATCGGTGTGGCCACCTGGTCGTTCTCGGCGCTGAAGTTCCAGGCTGACATGGGGCTACTGCTGACCTTCATGTTCATGGTCAACATGCTGATGGCGATCACCCTGTTACCGGCCATCGCAGTGATGCTGGATGTGCTGATTCCGCGTCGGGGGCCGGTTTGCGCGCCTCTGGTTGCGCACTGATTGGAGGACACGAAATGCCCAAGAGAGACTTCACTCCCGTGCGTTTGCTGCTGGTTTGCGCCTTGCTGGCAGGCGCCAACATGGTCCTCCACAGCCGTGCCGCTGAACTGACTCCCGCCATGCGCCAGACCCAAGCACAACACGCCCCGCTGGTGGCGGTGAGCCAGGCCGGTGAGCGCCTGGTCGCGGTGGGCGATTATGGCGTCGTGGCGCTCTCCGAGGGGGGGCAGGGCTGGCGGCAAGCCAGGGCGGTTCCTGTCGATACGCTGCTGACCGCGGTTAGTTTCGCCGACGCGCAAAATGGTTGGGCGGTCGGTCATGGCGGCGTGCTGTTGCACACCAGCGATGCTGGCGAGAACTGGACTCTGCAGCAGCACCTGGAAGACAAACCCGTACTGCTTTCCGTCTGGTTCGAGAACACCCGCCACGGCATAGTCACCGGCGCCTATGGCTACGCAAGCGAGACCCAGGATGGTGGCCAGAGCTGGCAACGCCTGAGCCTGGGCGCGAACGATGATGACTATCACCTCAATCACATCTTCTGCGCACCGGATGGCAGCCTGTTCATCGCCGCGGAGGGCGGCAACGCCTACCGCTCGCGCGACAACGGTGTGACATGGGAGGCGTTGGATACCGGCGTCAGTGGCTCGTTATGGAGCGGCATCACATTGCGCGACGGCCGCGTACTACTGGCTGGCATGAGCGGGCGGGTGCTGCTCAGCGAAGACCGCGGCGATTCCTGGCGCGAGCTGGACAGCGGCAGCCAGGAGGCGATCACCGCCGTGACCCAGTTGGCCGATGGCCGCGTGGTGGTGGTTGGTAATGGTGGGCTGGTGAGCGTCTCGGATGCTGACCTAAAGCATTTCAGTACCGCGATTCGTGAAGACCGCTTGAACCTTTCTGCGCTGCTGGCTGTGGATGACGATCAGCTGACATTGTTCAGTCCACAGGGTGTGTTGCATCAGCGGCTGTCATCGCGGCAATGAGTGGCTCAGGCCGACCCAGTACCTGTACAGAACGCGGCCATTTGCCTTGCGATGATCCCATCGAGTTCATCGCAAGGCCTGTCTTAATGAAGCGATTCATTCAAGGCGAAATGAATCGCCTCTAGTTTCGTAGACACCTTTGAAGGCAGGTTGGACTACCCCCTGAACGGTAGACACCTCCAGGCCTTGAACTGAGGCCACTGGACGGTGCCCTGAGCAACCAGCGTTAGGCGAGTGATCGTGCCATTGCGCAAATCACAGGCGCTGGCTCATGCCTTCATCTACACCGCTGTGACAAGGGCGCAGGCGCCGGTGATCCTGATGGGCTATGTGAAGGCTGCAAGGAAAGCAGTTACGAATGCGCCGAAAGCGTTTGGGTGGCAGGTTGCGCTAGGCGGTGCGTATGTTAGTCAATAATTTGACTAAAGTTTTAGGCGTATTTGCAAATACTTCCCATAAAAGACATCCAATAATTTATTGCCACCGGGCTCTATCGAAGTGCGTCCAGTGAGGCATTCCCACGCGGGAGTGTGGGAACGAACATCCTAACCATTACTTCCTTGGTTTGATCCGCGCTGTCGCTTCAGCCACCAATGGGTCATCCGGCCAGTAGTGTTTCGGGTAACGGCCCTTCAGATCCTTCTTCACTTCGGCATAAGTGCTGCGCCAAAAGTTCGCCAGATCCTGCGTCACCTGCACCGGCCGGCGCGCCGGTGACAGCAGGTGCAGCTTGACCACTTGCCGGCCACCGGCAATGCGTGGGGTTTCGGCCAAACCGAACAATTCTTGCAAACGCACCGCCAGAATCGGCGGCTGCTCGCTGTAGTCCAGACGAATTGACGACCCGGAAGGTACGCTCAGATGATGCGGAGCCAGTTCATCCAGGCGTTGCGGCAAGGGCCACGGCAGCAGGTTATGGACAATGCTGGCCAGTTCCAGATTGGCGAAATGGCTAAGCCGCGAGACCTTGCTCAGATAGGGTTGCAACCAGTTTTCCAGATTAGCCAGCAGCGCTGCATCGCTGACATCCGGCCATTCGCTCTGCCCTTTCCCCTCCATATCCAGCTGACGCAACAAAGCCACCCGCGCCTGCCACTGGCGCAACTCCGGCGTCCACGGCAGCAATTCCAACCCTTTGCGCCGTACCAGACTCACCAGTGCCTGGCTGCGTGCCGCTTCATCCAGACCAGTCAGCGGCTCGCGGCTGAGTACCAGTTCGCCAACCTTGCGCTGACGCTCGGCCCGCAGCACGCCTTCGCGCTCGTCCCAGTCCAGTTGATCGACATTGCGCACCTGTTCAGCCAGCACCGAGTCAAACAGCGCCGGATCAAAATCCGCCGCCAGATAAATCCGTTCTTCACGCTGCCCCTGACGGCTGCCCAAATCGGCGATCACCAGCCAGGGTTGTTTCATCAAACTATCGGCCTCGGCGAACAGCGCGGCGCGACCGTTGGCCAAGCGATACTCGGCGCCACCGGCACGCCGCTGCTGTGCGACACGATCCGGGTAGGCCAAGGCCAGCAGTGCGCCCAGCCAGCGCGGATGATCAGGATCGCTGACCGACTCCGAAGCTTTACCTCGCAGATAACCCCGGTATTGCCGCGCCAATTGCCGAGCCCGCTGAACGCCACCTTGAGCACCGCGAGCCGCTCGCTCTTCGCCGGACAACAGCACCAGCCGGCTGTGCAGATCCGCACCGGCGCCACGCAGAATGTCCCGTTCACCGAGCAATGCGGCCACGTCGCAGGCCATGTCCGCCAGCCCCAGCGCCTGCCCACGCAACAACAGATGCGCGATGCGCGGATGGGCCGGCAGTTCGGCCATTGCCTGACCGTGACGGGTCAGTTTCCAGTCCTCAGCGGTCTTGCCTTCCAATGCGCCCAAACGCTCGAGCAAATCCTGAGCCTGTGCATAAGCCGCCGCCGGTGGCACATCGAGCCAGATCAATTGCCCGGGCGTCACGCCCCAACGTCCCAGTTGCAAGGCCAGGCCGGCAAGGTCGGCCGAAAGAATTTCCGCACTGGCATAAGCCGCCAATTGCTCGTGCTGGTCCTGTGACCACAGGCGATAACACACGCCCGGTTCCAGACGCCCCGCTCGCCCGGCACGTTGGGTGGCACTGGCGCGAGAGATCCGTTGTGTATCGAGACGCGTCATGCCACTGCCCGGGTCGAAACGCGGCACCCGCGCCAACCCGGCATCGATCACCACCCGCACACCGTCGATGGTCAGGCTGGTTTCAGCGATGTTGGTGGCCAACACGACTTTGCGCTGGCCGGGCGGTGCCGGGTCGATGGCGGCGCGTTGTGCGGCCAGATCCAGCTCACCATGTAGCGGGCAGAGCAGCACTTCACTGCGTTCGCCCAGCGCGTCGGCCAGTTGTTGATGGACCCGGCGGATCTCCGCTTGCCCCGGCAGAAACACCAGCAGGCTGCCGCTTTCGTCGTTCAAGGCTTCGAGGATGGTCTGCACCAGCCGCGGTTCGATGAATTCCCCCGGCTGAAACGCCCGGCCCCAGCGCATCTCTACCGGGTACATGCGTCCTTCGCTGCGCAATATCGGCGCGTCATCGAGCAAGCCTGCGAGGCGCTCGCCTTCGAGGGTCGCCGACATCAAGAGAATCTTCAGCGGTTGATCGTCACGAAACAAATCGCGGCCATTGAGACTCAATGCCAGCGCTAGATCAGCATCGAGACTACGCTCGTGGAATTCATCGAAGATCAGCAAACCGACGCCTTCCAGCGCCGGATCATCTTGCAGACGGCGGGTGAGAATCCCCTCGGTAACCACTTCGATGCGAGTATTCGGCCCTACTTTGCTGTCGAGGCGAATCCGATAGCCCACGGTTTCGCCGACTTTTTCTCCCAACTCACTGGCCAGCCGTTCGGCGGCCGCGCGAGCGGCGAGGCGACGCGGTTCGAGCATCAGAATGGTTTGCCCCGCCAGCCATGGCTCATTCAATAATGCCAACGGCACGCGGGTGGTTTTACCGGCGCCGGGCGGTGCTTCGAGCACGGCTTCGTGGCGTGTCGCCAAGGCTTCACGCAGCGCGGGTAAAACTTCATCAATCGGCAGAGAAATCATGCTGGCTCCACAGGGCGTGTTCACAGTAAATTGCGGATCGCGTTGGAACTGTGAGCGTGCCAGGCAAGGCGCGGGACGCTGGTAAGGGTCGTTTCCTTACCAAGTCCCGCAACGCCGCATGGCGCGTTCACAGTTTCAACCCGAAGGGCAGAACCCCGGAAAGCGGTATCCGCCGTTACTCGTCTTTGATTGGGGAAAACCAAACCTCACTCCTCATGTACTCTTGCGTCTTCCGGGGTGATGGCGCGACCTCAATTTACTGTGAGCACGCCCTGCCGAGCGCGAGTATAACGGCGAACTGCCAAGCATTAATCATGGTCTGAACTGATAGCGACAACGCTCTTTCACCGTTTCGTTTCGAGTTTGCTCAGGAGATCCACATGCGTATTCCTTCACGTGTTATTGGCGGCGTTCTGCTCGCTACCCTGCTGACCCAAATGACCGCTTGCGGTTCGATCTTCTTCCCGGACCGCCGCGGCCAGATCGAAGGCAAAATCGACCCGGTGGTGGCGGCCCTCGACGCAGTGGGTCTGTTGTTCTACATCATTCCGGGACTGATCGCTTTCGGCGTGGACTTCGCCACCGGTGCCATTTACCTGGAACCTGGCAAGACCGCACAAGTTGCGCCGGAAAAACTCCAGCAGGCCATCGATGCTGACGGCAAGGTTGATAACAGCAAGTTGCAGGCTATTCTCGAACGCGAACTGGGCCGCAGCTTTCCGCTGGATGATCCGCGTCTGATCCAGCACAAAGGCAGTGTTCAGCAACTGGCCCTGTACGGTCTGCAACCCGCCGCGTGATATCGCGTACTCGAAGGAACGCAAACACCCATGACCAGTAGCCCGGAACACGTTCGCCTGTTACGTCTGGCGACACGCGCCTCGCTGGCGGTCGCGAGCATTCTGATCGTAGCCAAGGCCATCGCCTGGTGGTTAAGCGGCTCGGTCAGTCTGCTGGCCGGTCTCACCGACTCTCTGCTCGACGGCGCCGCCTCGTTTCTCAACCTGCTGGCGGTGCATTACGCATTGCGTCCTGCGGACGATGACCATCGTTACGGGCACGGCAAAGCCGAGTCTCTGTCGGGCATTGCCCAGGCGTTGTTTATCGCGGTGAGTGCGGTGTTGATTGCCGTGCAAGCGATCGAGCGTCTGAAACACCCGGAACCGCTGGGCGCTCCGTGGATCGGTATTGGCGTGATGCTGTTATCGCTGGCGCTGACGGTCGCGCTATTAATGGTGCAACATCGGGTGATCCGCGAAACCGGCTCGACTGCGGTTCGCGCTGACTCGCTGCATTACCGTTCCGATTTGCTGCTCAACGCCAGCATTCTGGTGGCACTGGTGCTGGCCAGTTTTGGCTGGCAGCAACTGGATGCCTGGTTTGGTCTGGCGATTGCGGTGTACATCCTCTGGAGCGCCGTGCAAATCGCGCGGGAAAGCGTTTCAGTATTGATGGATGAAGAACTGCCGCCGGACGTCAGCCAGCACATGCTTGAGCTGGCCTGCAGCGTACCCGGCGTACTCGGCGCCCATGACCTGCGCACACGGATCTCCGGCAGCCACTGGTTCGTACAATTGCATCTGGAGTTACCGGGTGAGCTGACGTTATCCGTCGCTCACGGCATCAGTGATCGTGCCGCCGAGGCGATCAACGCCGCTTACCCGCGGGCCGAGGTGCTGGTGCACGCCGACCCGCAAGAAGTAGTGACCGCCGAGAAGGTTTAACTCAGTAGGCCACCTGATAACCGCGATTGCTCAGGCAGTTGCCCTGCGCTTGATGGTAGGCCTGCACTATCGCAGGCGCCGGTTGATAGGTGACGGCAGCCGGATCGAAGCCGCTTTGCTCGACTGCCCAGCGATAGCAGTCATAGCGATCCTGATTGACCTGCTCAGGTGTTTGCCCATTGGCCGGGTAAGAGATCACGTCATAGCCGTTGCTGACCGGTTGTGGGCTGGCAACCGGTGGATCGACAACCACATACTCCTGGGTGCTCTCTTCATACATGTAATAAGCGCCAGCGGCGAGGAAGAGCAGTGCGCCGCCGATCCAGACTTCCTGTGAGTAATCGGGCAGGTAACTCACGCGGATGCCACGAGGCGGCCTGACCACCACATAACGCGGGCCATGCGGGCGATACCAGTAACCGCCGGAGTAGAAGTAATCCTGACCGCGATACGGTACGCGGTAATTGCGATCCGGGAACCGATCGATCACATAACCCGGCCGGTATTGCGGCCCAGGGCCCCAGCCATTGCCATGCCCCTCCGGTCGACCCGGCCAGCGATGATCGTCATTGCGGCGACCGTCATCGCCCTGACGCGAACCGGCGCCACCGGCCTGCCAGTGCTGATCGTGGTCATTGCGCCGAGGCACGTCCTGATAGGTGCCACGCTGTGGCTCCTGGGTCTGGCGGACGGTATCCGGCCGGCTTTGAATCGGCAGGTTGTTGCTTGGTTGCTGCTGCACCGGCCGGTTGTTACTGGGTTGCTGCTGCATTGGCAGGCTGTTGCTCGGTTGCTGTTGCACCGGCCGGTTGTTGCTCGGTTGCTGCTGCACCGGCAGGTTGTTGCTCGGTTGCTGTTGCACCGGCCGGTTGTTGCTCGGTTGCTGCTGCATCGGCCGGCCCTGCTCGTTGGGATCATGCTGTGGACGGTTTTGCCACTGGCCGCCCTGATTCTGGCCGTTGTGTTCAAACTGTCGGCTGTTCTCGCCGCGAATAATCTCGTTCTGCGGGCGAGGCTGATTATTTTGCGGACGTTGTTGATTGCTCTCTGGACGTGGCTGATTGTTCTCTGGACGCGCTTGATTGTTTTGCGGGCGCGGCTGATTGTTCTCTGGACGTGGCTGATTGTTCTCTGGACGCGCTTGATTGTTTTGCGGGCGCGGCTGATTGTTCTCCGGACGCTGTTGATTATTTCCCGAGCGCCCTTCGGAACCATGCTCACGCTGTCCCCCGCCATTTTGACCATGAGGATGCTGCTGATCATCCCCTTCCCCAGCCAGCAATTGCGCGCTGACACTCATGCACAACAAACCAACACCTGCCAAACGCCAGATGCGCGACTTCATGCTATTCCTCACTGCGGTTCAGGGCCTATCCATAAGACTGGAAAAGCGTAGGGCGGTTCTGCGACAGCTTATCAGTCACGAGACTTATTTCGCAGGATCGAATCAGGAGGAGGCTGTTAATTCCCATCCTTCCCTTCCCCCTAAGTACTGCTTTCTGGCCGACAACCACCCTGACGTATTCACGCTTATCAAACAGCGTCTACCTAGCAGTTCTGCTAGTAGACGGTCTGCGTACAAACATCGAATCTAACTCCCTGCATAGCAGACCAGCAGGAGTTCGTTCCATGCCTTCCCAAGAAGAGACCGTACTCTGCCGCTACCACTACAACCCGCTGGACCACCTCGTCAGTATTTCGCTGCTGGAACAGGTCGCCCTCCAGCGCTTTTACTGCAAAAGCCGGCTGACTACCGAGATTCAGGGACAGGTGGAGTGCTCGATATTTCAACAAGGTGATCAGCTTTTGGCACAACGGCAGCGACAGGGTGACGCGGTCGAAACGACTTTACTGGCGACTGATCAGCAACGTTCAGTGTTACTCACGCGTGGTGTTCAGCCCCACGCCATCGCTTATTTGCCCTACGGTTATCGCCCCGCCGACAGTGGATTGCTGAGTGTGTTGGGTTTCAATGGCGAACGCCCGGATTCGGTGACCGGACATTATTTGTTGGGCAATGGCCATCGAGCGTTCAATCCAGTGTTGATGCGGTTTAACAGCCCGGACCGTCTGAGTCCGTTTGGAAAGGGCGGGATCAATCCGTATGCGTATTGCCATGGAGACCCGGTTAACTTTGGGGATCCGACGGGGCAGTTCGTCGAGATGTTGGGTACAGCTCTCAAGCTCACTAAAACAGTCTTGAAGGGCACGTGGAAGACATATGTCTTGGGTCTGCGCCCACGCCCGCCTGGTCTACTCGGGGCCGCCACAGTATTCGCCCAAATTGGTTCTGCAGGCACGATTGTGGGACATTCGATGAAAGTCGCAGACCTGCCATTAGCGGACACTTTACTGAATATAGGCAAAACTGCTTTGACCATGAGCGCAGTCCTCAAAACGACGCACAAAGTGTCTAAAGTGATCAAAAATGGTGACCTTTTAAAATCCTTCAGAAACAGAATTTCCTATTTTTCCGGCAACAAACCACCTTCTGAAATCCTACTGACCGAAGTGGTCGTTGTACCCAATCAGTTCAATCCTGGCCAAATAGTCAGGGCGGACGCTCCAAACTCGACACCCACTTCATCCGTAGCCCAAGTTGCTAGTGAGGTGCGTAATCCCAAACTTAAAATCGATTAATTCAATATCACTTCGATGGAGCAGGACGATTTTTGCGCTCTGGTTCTGGGAGTGGCATTCGCTGGTCTGCACCATTGCGCAGCAACGGCTTGTAGGCGCAGAGGTACGCCAGTGATCCTGCACGACTTTGCGCGGCTCTGTGCCATTCCGCTGCGCGATGGGTGTGATTTGCTGGATGTGATCGGGCGGCGGTTGCAGAAGCAGGCGCTGTAAGCGGGCAGAAGATCAAAAGATCGCAGGCTCCGCCAGCCCCTACGGTGACCGCGCAAGGCTTGCGATCAATATAGTCAGCTTCGATTGGAATGCGTTTTCGTAGCAGTTGCCGAAGGCTACGTTCGGCTGCGGAGCAGTCGTAAAATCGGTGCATGCGGTGTGTCAAACCGAATGTGCTCTCAGGTTTTACGACCGCTGCGCAGTCGATCGCGGGCAAGCCACGCTCCCACCTTAGATCACATCCCCTGTGGGAGCGGCGGTGCGGCGATCCGACTTGCCCGCGAAGGCGTACAGTCAAACGATTAAAATTCCGGGCGAATCAATGTGAGGCGAACCGGCTGACCTGTCTGCACCCTGAATGCTGCTCATGAAATAACCGTTAACAACTTCTCACCATTGAAACCGCCGCCGACCTGCCCCATCTAACCTCCATACCCTATGCGCAGGTGCCCCATGAGCGACCAGCAAGAATTCCCGGAAGACCCCAACGACTACGCCGACCCAGAAAACGCCGAACACCACACCGAGAGCACTGGCCTGGCCCTTCCCGGGCAGAATCTGCCGGACAAGGTCTACATCATTCCGATCCACAATCGGCCGTTCTTTCCGGCGCAAGTATTGCCGGTCATCGTCAACGAAGAGCCCTGGGCCGAAACCCTGGAGCTGGTCAGCAAATCCGATCATCACTCCCTGGCGCTGTTCTACATGGACACGCCGCAGGAAGACCCTCGACATTTCGACACCTCGAGCCTGCCGCTCTACGGCACGCTGGTGAAGGTCCACCACGCCAGCCGCGAAGGCGGCAAACTGCAATTCGTCGCCCAGGGCCTGACCCGCGTGCGCATTCGCACCTGGCTCAAGCACCATCGCCCGCCGTACCTGGTGGAAGTCGAATACCCGCACCAGCCGAGCGATCCGACCGACGAGGTCAAGGCTTACGGCATGGCGCTGATCAACGCGATCAAGGAATTGCTGCCGCTCAACCCGCTGTACAGCGAAGAGCTGAAGAATTACCTCAACCGCTTCAGCCCCAACGACCCGTCGCCCCTGACCGACTTCGCCGCCGCCCTCACTTCGGCGACAGGCGGTGAGCTGCAAGAAGTGCTCGATTGCGTGCCAATGCTCAAGCGCATGGAAAAAGTTCTGCCGATGCTGCGCAAGGAAGTCGAAGTCGCGCGCTTGCAGAAAGAAATCTCCGCTGAAGTGAACCGCAAGATCGGCGAGCATCAACGTGAGTTCTTCCTCAAGGAACAGCTCAAGGTTATCCAGCAGGAGCTGGGTCTTACGAAGGACGACCGCAGCGCCGACATCGAACAGTTCGAACAGCGTCTGGTGGGCAAAGTCCTGCCGCCTCAGGCGCAAAAGCGCGTCGAAGAGGAAATGAACAAGCTGTCGATCCTTGAAACCGGCTCGCCGGAATACGCAGTGACCCGCAATTACCTGGAGTGGGCAACGGCAGTACCGTGGGGCGTGTATGGCAAGGACAATCTCGACCTCAAACACGCGCGCAAAGTGCTCGATCAGCACCACGCCGGGCTTGGTGACATCAAGACCCGGATTCTCGAATTCCTCGCAGTGGGTGCCTATAAAGGCGAGATCAGCGGTTCCATCGTGCTGCTGGTGGGCCCGCCGGGCGTGGGCAAGACCAGCGTCGGCAGGTCCATCGCCGAATCCCTCGGGCGGCCGTTCTATCGTTTCAGCGTCGGCGGCATGCGTGATGAAGCAGAGATCAAGGGCCACCGCCGGACCTACATCGGCGCCCAACCGGGCAAACTGGTGCAGGCTCTTAAAGACGTCGAAGTGATGAACCCGGTGATCATGCTCGACGAGATCGACAAAATGGGCCAGAGCTACCAGGGCGATCCGGCCTCGGCGCTGCTGGAAACCCTCGATCCGGAACAGAACGTCGAATTCCTCGACCATTACCTGGACTTGCGTCTGGACCTGTCGAAAGTGCTGTTCGTCTGCACCGCCAATACCCTGGACTCAATCCCCGGCCCGCTGCTGGACCGGATGGAAGTGATTCGCCTGTCCGGTTATATCACTGAAGAAAAAATAGCCATCGCCAAGCGTCACTTGTGGCCCAAACAGCTGGAGAAGGCTGGCGTTTCCAAAGGCAGCCTGTCCATCAGCGACGGCGCTCTGCGCGCAGTGATCGACGGGTATGCCCGCGAGGCCGGAGTGCGGCAACTGGAAAAGCAACTGGGCAAACTGGTGCGCAAATCAGTGATGAAGCTGATCGACGAGCCGAACGCGGTGATCAAGATCGGCAACAAGGACCTGGAAGCCTCCCTCGGTATGCCGGTGTTCCGCAATGAACAAGTGCTGTCCGGCACCGGAGTAATCACCGGGCTGGCCTGGACCAGCATGGGCGGCGCCACCCTGCCGATCGAAGCAACGCGGATTCACACGCTCAATCGCGGCTTTAAACTCACCGGACAATTGGGTGACGTGATGAAGGAATCCGCCGAAATCGCCTACAGCTATGTCAGCTCTCATCTCAAGCAGTTTGGCGGTGATGCGAAGTTCTTCGACGAGGCGTTCGTACACCTGCATGTGCCTGAAGGTGCCACACCGAAAGACGGTCCGAGCGCCGGGGTGACCATGGCCAGCGCGCTGCTCTCTCTGGCGCGCAACCAGCCACCGAAAAAAGGCGTGGCCATGACCGGCGAACTGACCCTGACCGGCCATGTGCTGCCCATTGGCGGCGTGCGCGAGAAAGTCATCGCGGCCCGTCGGCAGAAGATCTACGAATTGATCCTGCCGGAGCCTAACCGCGGCAACTTTGAGGAACTGCCGGACTACCTTAAGGAAGGGATTACCGTGCATTTTGCCAAGCGCTTTGCAGATGTGGCGAAGGTATTGTTCTGAATATGCGCTAGCACTTTCCTCTCCCTTATCACGACGAACTTGCGCTTACAGGTCTATGACAATCCCTGTAGGCGCAGGCTGTGATGATGTCAGTCCAAAAAACACACAGGCCACGCGTATTCACCTGTTATTCGCACACCTATCAGATCCTGGGGGCAGTGTTACTCATAACCAAAGCCCCAATAATTTCTAATCGCTATTCAAATTAACACTAAAAAACTGTCAGTTCTGACAGTGGACATAATATAAGGAGCAGCACAGAATTTTACTTGAGGCATTCAAAACCTTCATAAGTATCGGCCTCGACCTGAATACTCAATCCGGCACCCACTCATTTAACAAAATTCACGACGACGTACTGAAATTCAAAGGGATGGAAGGAGTCCTCTCGACTTAAAAACCTGTTGATCAATACTATTCACTAGACGTTCATTCAATGAGGGCACATCATGAAAATATCCAACACATTTGAAACGCTGGCCGGAGAATTCCAAAACATCACGGGGCAGCTTAGTGCGACCTTCCCTAACAGTCCTTCTCCAGGCGTCAACCCTTTCTCAAGGGCTCCGTATCAGAGTGAGCGAATCCGAAGCACGGGGGGCTTTGTCGCCTTGGGGTACACTGAAGTCAATACGTCTTCCGGCAGTAGCACTAACTCTCCATTAATCACTAGCGACCATCGAACACTCAGTTTCCTTTTAAAGGACGGCATCAAATCCGGCACTTATACATTCCCTTCATCAACGGAGGAAATCAAAAACCTGAGTTACGGTGAGTACGCCAAAACTGGAGACAACTACAACCTGATTCCTAAGACTGCCACCGAAGCCACGCTTGAACTTGAAGTATCACCAGACGGACAACACATCAAGTCAAAGCGGTTCGATATAGTTGTCAACACGAACAGTGGCAAAACCCTGAGTATAAAGGCCGACTTTGATATTTACATAACCATTGAATAGCAAGGCGAGCTGACGTCCCTGCGTGCTGTATTTTCAAAGGCACTTGGTCGGGCACAAGTGTCTTTTGAATCCGTAAACTCATTTAGCATTCCGCCTGACTTCAGTTATGCTCGCCGTTCGTCGTGAACGCCGGAGCCGCTGAGCCTATGTCCCCCACCCGCCTGTTTGCCCCCCTCGCTCTCACCCTGCTCGCCGCCTGCGCCAGCCAACCCAGGCAGAATGTCACTGTGGATAAACAGAGCGACTGCCCGATGCAGCTGAAGACCGGGCAGAACCTGATCCTGACGCTGCCAAGCAACCCGACCACGGGTTATCGCTGGGCGATTCAGGATTCGGCCGGGGGCGTGCTGCGCAGACTCAGCCCTGAGGTTTACAGCAACCCGGAAGACGCCGGGCTGGTGGGCAGTGCCGGCCAATCGACCTGGCGCTTTCAGACCTTCGCGGCCGGTAAGGGGCGCTTGCGTCTGACGTATTCACAACCATGGGCGCCAGAAGTGCCGGCGGTAGAAACCTTCGACTGTGTGATTTCGGTCAACTGATATGGGTTGGCTAATCCTCGCGCTGATGGGCGCGGTGACCTTTCTCTATGGGCTGAGTGTTCATGCCGAACTGTTGTGCCTGCTGGTCAAGCCGTTGCCGGTTCTGGCGTTGCTTGGCTGGTTGCACGATGCGCCACCCAGCGACTATCGGCGCTGGATCAGCCTGGGTCTGCTGTTTTCCCTGCTCGGTGATGTGCTGCTGGCGTGGCCAGGGGATTTGTTTGTGTTTGGTCTCGGAGCGTTTTTGATCGCGCACCTGGCCTATCTGAAAGCGTATGTGAGTGATTGCCGTCGGCTGGCGCTGTTTCCGCTGTTACTGGCGCTCGGTGTCGGCGCGGTATTGCTGGGAATCCTGATCGCCCATGGCCTTGGCCCGTTGCTGATTCCAGTGATTGTTTACGGCCTGGCCATCAGCGCCATGCTCTGGCGTGCGTTGGCCCGGTTGGGCAGCGATGTGCCCGAGCGTTCGGCTTTGCTGGCGGCAGGCGGTGCCGTGGCGTTTGTATTTTCCGACAGCGTGATTGGCATCAGTCGCTTTGTGGTGGCGTTTGAGGCTGCGCCGTACGTGATCATCCTCAGTTACTGGTTGGGGCAATGGGGGATTGCAGCGTCGGCGTTTGCACAAAAAACCCGCCGATAGATCGTTCCCACGCGCAGCAAAGGAATGCATCCCGTGACGCTCCGCGTCACATCAACGGCGGACGCGGAGCGTCCATGGCGGCATTCCCACGCAGAGCGTGGGAACGATCATCGTGTGAACCCAGCGCTTTATCAGACAGACCGCGCATCCCCCCGCCAAGTTGGCTAAAATGCCGACCTTTTCCACCTACGCCGCTGGAACCGCCGTGAGCAAAGAACCCGATCGCCTTTTCGCCCAGCCCCTGCCTCAGGTGCCAGACTTCGCCTTTAATGAGGACGTGGTGCGGGTGTTCCCGGACATGATCAAGCGCTCAGTGCCGGGCTATCCGACCATTGTCGAGAACCTGGGTGTACTCGCAGCGCAGTTCGCCCAACGGGGCAGTGTGCTGTACGACCTGGGCTCTTCCCTCGGTGCCGTGACTCAGGCCTTGCGCCGCCACGTGCGCACCGACGGTTGCCGGGTGATCGCTGTGGATAACTCGGCAGCGATGGTCGAGCGTTGCCGCGAATACCTCAACGGTCAGGACTCGATGTTCCAGGAGTTGTTGCCGGTGGAAGTGATCGAAGGTGACATTCTCGCCCTCGACTTCCAGCCAGCCTCAGTGGTGGCGCTGAACTTCACCCTGCAATTCATCGCCCCGGACCAGCGCCTGACGCTGCTGAGCCGCATTCATCAGTCCCTGTTGCCGGGCGGCGCGCTGATTCTCTCGGAGAAGTTGCGCTTCGTTGACGCTGAGGAGCACGCGCTCCTCACCGACCTGCACATCGCCTTCAAACGCGCCAACGGCTATAGCGAACTGGAAATTGCCCAGAAGCGCAGCGCCATCGAAAACGTAATGAAACCCGACAGCCTTGAAGAACACCGCGAACGCCTGCTGGCGGCCGGGTTCTCGAAAGTCGTGCCGTGGTTCCAGTGTCTTAACTTTGCCTCGTTGATTGCCTTGCCATGATTGATCTGTCACCCCTCGCCCGTCGTCTGGCCGGCACACCGTTGGCTGAATGGGCCAACGGCCTGCAAGCGCAACTCGATACCAAAATGGAAAAGGGTCACGGCGACCTGGAGCGCTGGCAGAGTGCGCTGGATGCCCTGCCGAAGATCATGCCGAGCCGCATTGATCTACTGGACGGCTTGACCCTGGACACCGACTGCGACGATGAAACCCGAGCACAGATGCGCACCGCGCTGATGGGCCTGTCGCCGTGGCGCAAAGGGCCGTTCGATCTGTTCGGGGTGCACGTCGACACCGAATGGCGCTCGGATTGGAAGTGGTCACGGGTCGCCCCGCATCTGGACCTCAAGGGCAAGCGAGTGCTGGATGTCGGTTGCGGCAACGGCTACTACATGTGGCGCATGCTCGGCGCCGGGGCCGACAGCGTGATCGGCGTCGATCCGAACTGGCTGTTCTTCTGCCAGTTCCAGGCCGTACAGCGTTATCTGTCGGAACCGTCCGCGTGGCATCTGCCATTCCCTTTCGAAGACTTGCCGCCGAACCTGGAAGGCTTCGACACCGTGTTCTCCATGGGCGTGTTCTACCACCGTCGCTCGCCGATCGAGCATTTGCTGGCGCTCAAAGATTGCCTGGTCAAGGGCGGCGAACTGGTACTGGAAACGCTGGTGGTGGAAGGCGATGTGCATCAAGTGCTGGTGCCGGAAGACCGCTATGCGCAAATGCGCAACGTCTGGTTCCTGCCGTCGGTGCCGGCACTGATGCTATGGCTGCGCCGTGCCGGGTTCAGCGATGTGCGCTGTGTGGATGTCAGCGTGACCAGTGTCGAGGAACAGCGCGGGACTGAGTGGATGAAGTTCCAGTCGCTGAGCGATTTCCTTGATCCGGACGATCACAGCAAGACCATTGAAGGCTTGCCAGCGCCAATGCGCGCGGTGATTGTCGCCAGGAAGTAAAACGCGCTCCTCTGTGGCGAGGGCGCAAGCTCCCTCGCCACAAAAGCCCTCACCGCCCCGCTAAATCAACCCGCTTCCTGAAAATCCATCTCCGGTGGCTGGCGACGGAAACCGCCGGTCAACACGCCCAGGTACACGCTGCCAATCGCCAACCAACTCAAGCCCAGATAAATCGCCAGATGATCGAGGCTGATCATCAGCCACAAGTCCGCCACCAGCCCGATCAACGGGAAAATCAGAAACAGCAGCAGCTCCCGCGGACCGCGTTTGTCGCCGCCGATCCAGTAGTGAAAGATCACCGACAGATTCACCAGACTGAACGCCAGGAACGCACCGAAGTTGATGAATGAGGTGGAGGTGGTCACGTCCAGTTCCAGCGCCAGCAAGGCCACCACTGCACAGAGCAAGATGCTGTTGACCGGTGTGCCGAAGCGTTCATGCAAGGCACCGAAGAAAGATTTTGGCAACACACCGTCACGCCCCATGGCGTACAGCAGCCGCGAACCACTGGCCTGCGCCGCCAGACCCGAGGCGAATTGACCGACGATCAGGCCGATCATAAAGATCGAGACGAACAGGTCACCGCCCACGTTGCGGGCAATTTCATAGGCCGCCGAGTCGACGTTGTCGAACTGGAACGACGGATGCGCCACCTGCACGAAGTACGACACGCCGACAAAAATCAGCCCGCCGATCAGGGTGATCAACATGATCGCCCGTGGGATAGTGCGACGCGGGTCGCGAGTTTCTTCAGTGAGCGTGCTGACCGCATCGAAGCCGAGGAACGAATAGCAGGCGATGGCCGCCCCACTCATGATCAGCGGCATCTGCATGTCGCCGCGCAAGAACGGTGCAACCGTCCACAACGGTTTGCTGGCGTCGCCGCCGATGTAATGGATGCACAGCGCGACGAACGCCACCAACACCAGAAACTGCACCAGCATCAGCAAAGCGTTGATGCCGTTGGCCAGTTTCAGGCCAATGATGTTGATCGCACTGGTGACGCCGATAAACGCCAGGACCCAAATCCACTGCGGCACAGCCGGGAATGCCGAATGCAGATACGCCGCGCCGATCAGCCAGATCGCCATTGGCAGAAACAGGTAATCGAGCAACACCGCCCAGCCGGCGATGAACCCCAGTTTCGGGCTGATGGCTTTGCGCACATAGCTGTAAGCGGAACCCGCGACCGGGAACGCCGCGGCCATTCGTCCGTAGCTCATGGCGGTAAAGAACATTGCCACCAGCGCCGCCAGATACGCCGCTGGGACCATGCCGGAGGTGGATTGCGCGAGGATGCCAAAGGTGCCGAGAACGATGATCGGCGTCATATAAGCGATGCCAAACAGCACCACCGACCCTAACGACAAGGTGCGTTGTAAACGAGCCATGAGCGACTACTCCGAATTTATTAGATTTATGGCAGAGCCGAGTTCGGCGGAAATAGCAGGTGTTGCGTTGTTGTTATTGGTTGTGATCGCTCCCACGCGCAGCAAAGGAACCGTTGATCGTTCCCACGCTCCGCGTGGGAATGCAGCCCGTGACGCTCCGCGTCACTGCCGAAGCGGACGCGGAGCGTCCAGTGAGGCATTCCCACGCGGAGCGTGGGAACGATCTATGTTGCAGGAATCATCAACTCCCTTAGCCCATCAGCATGCTCAATCACCTCACCCGGCAACCGCAGTCGCTGATCGTCCAGATACCGATAATCGCGCCGCGCGGCCGTTAGCTGATTCAAATCCAGCTCAACACTGAAGGTCCCTTCATCCCGTCCAGCCTCGAACACCAGGCTGCCGAACGGATCCACCAGCGCACTGCCTCCGGCAAACAACAACTCGCCATCACCGTCCTCCACCCGGTTGACCATCAGCGCAAACGCCTGGTTTTCCTGCGCACGGGCCATGATCGCGGTGCGATGAGTCGGACCGTAAGGGTCCATGTTGCCGTTGGTGACGATCAGCAATTCGGCGCCCAGTTGCGCTAACGCACGGGCAGTCTCCGGAAACTCGATGTCGTAGCAGATCAGCAAACCGACCCGCACACCGTTCCACTCACAGGTCGCATAACGATCACCGGCGCTGAACACCCCGCGATCCGAGGCCCACAGGTGCGTCTTGCGATACTTCAGGGCGATGCCCTCAGGGGTGATCAGCAGCGTGGTGTTATAGAAATGTCCGTGATCGTTCTCGGCGACGCCGACCACCACGGCAATGTTGCGTTCACGGACAGCGTTCAGCACGGCGGTGACGGTCGGGCCGTCCAGTGGTTCAGCAACCTGGGCTACGGTTTCGGCAGACGGAAAGCCCATCAAGTGAGTTTCCGGAAACACGATCAACTGCGTATCGGCAGCGCAGGCAGCAATCGCCGCCAAGGTCCGCTCAAGGTTGTAAGCTGTGCCGTTATCGCGGCCCGCCAATTGGGCTAATTCGACCTTCATGGGTTTTCCTTGTTCTTTACGCCGGGATTGCCCGGCCACTGGATCTGCGCTCAGTATGCGCAGCTGCGAACAGCCTGGGGAATTACGCGACTGGGGTAACTCGATAGGGGTAGACGTATGACACTCTCGTTAGAAGACATCGCCTGGCACCGCTCGGTCGGGCAAATGATCGACGCCCTCGACAGGCCCAATTTCTGGACGCAACTGGTGCGCCTGCTGGATCAGTACGTGGCCTTCGACAGCTGGGTCGTGCTGCTTTTCAGCAGCGATCAGCGCCCGCAAGTGTTCGCTGAATCTCCAGCTGAAGACGGCAGCCCCGATCAATTGTTTCAGGATTACCTCAAGGGTTTGTACCTGTTCGACCCGTTCTACATTGCCAGCCGCGAGCAGCCCCATACCGGTCTCTATCGCCTGGCCGAAGTCGCGCCGGAGCACTTTGAGCTCACCGAGTATTACCAGCGTTACTTTCGTCTGAATGTGGTGGCCGATGAAATCCAGTTCAATTGCCAGCTCGATGGCGACCGGACGTTGTGCCTGTCGCTGGGTTCCCGACAACGCTTCAGCCGCGAGCAGATTGCCCTGCTGTCACTGATCCAGCCTTGGGTGCTCGGCCTGTTGCGCCAGCGCTTGCCCTATGAAATCAACGAAGTGCTGGCGGCACCGCAGGCCACCGCACACGGCGACTGGCGTATTCAGCTGGAAGCTTCCGTGCAACAGCTCAAGGGCGCGCAATTGACCGCCCGCGAGCTGGATGTCGGGCGTTTGATGCTCAGCGGTTGCTCAAGCAAGGAAATCGCCCGCAAGCTGGAAATTTCCGTCGAAACCGTGAAAGTCCATAAAAAACACATGTACAGCAAGCTGGGAATCAAGTCCCAGTCCGAACTGTTCTCGATATTTCTCCAGGCGCAAAGTGCCTGACACTTCCAAGCATTGTGGTGAGACAAACCATTGTGGGAATCCGGCCTGATAATGAAGGCGGCGTATTGACACGCGACGAACGGTAGGAATATATGGGCAACAAAATAATACGAGAGCTCACCTTATGGGCCGTCCAACTTCTCACTCCTTGACCACAGTCCTCAGCAAAAACATCCCTGCCAGCTTCTCGCACCCAGCATCTCGCTGGAGTAATCGTGTGCTTAAACGTCCGGTTTTGATCTGAAGCCCGATCGCCTGACGGCTTGGTTCTGCTCTAAAACAAGAATTCCGGGTCGCTTTGATCTGGTCTTTCCACCGGAGATACCTATGCCTCGTCGCTTGCTTGCTGCTCTCTGTTTGCTGATGTCATTCAACGTTGCTCATGCCACAGAGCGTTGGGAAACACTGCCCGCTACACCCGTTCCGATAGCCGGTGCAAAAACCGGTTATGCCGATGTCGACGGCATCAAAATTTACTACTCGAAAATCGGCCACGGGTCGCCGGTCGTGCTCCTTCACGGAGGTCTGGCCAATTCCGATTACTGGGGGAATCAGGTTAAAGCCCTGGCAGCGAAGCACACTGTCATCACCCTCGACAGCCGTGGCCACGGCCGCAGCTCACGGGATGCGCGACCTTACGGTTATGACCTGATGGCGGACGACGTCATTGCAGTGCTCGACAAGCTGAAAATCGACCGCGCCGACTTCGTTGGCTGGAGTGACGGGGCGATTTTGGGGCTTGATATGGCAATGCGTTATCCACAGCGTGTCGGCAAGGTTTTCGCCTACGCCGCCAATACCCAAACCTCGGGCGTCAAGGAAGGAATCGAGAAGAACCCAACCTTCGCCGCCTACATCGAACGCGCTGGCAAGGAATACGTGAAGCTGTCGCCAACGCCCAAGGAATACGATGCCTTCGTCGAGCAAATCGGCCATATGTGGGCGAGCCAGCCAAACTGGACTCCGGAAGATCTGGCGAAAATCAAAACTCCGGTATTGATTGTCGACGGTGACCATGACGAAGCGATCAAACGCGAACACACCGAATACATCGCGGCGGCCATCCCCGGTGCCGGTCTGTTGATCCTGCCCAATGCCAGCCACTTCGCCTTTATCCAGGACCCGGCGCTTTTCAATGCTTCGGTGCTGAGTTTTCTGGACGGGAAGTAATACTCAATTGAAAGACCGTCATCGCACTCGTGGCGGCTCTTTCATGACAATAAAACCATAGTCACCCACCAGGTAGATGTTATAGAACTTGCTATCCACCACCGGTGGATAGCCTCTATACCCTACCCGCGTCGCATTTCGCCGCTCTTTTTCGGTGACCACATTCGTGATACCCACCCGGGGCAAATTTTCGGACAACATGAAAAAGTCCACATTCAAAATATAAGCCAGTACCGGCATCAACTCGAAAGAGCCTGCAGCGCCCGACAGCCAGTGATCGGAATAAGTAACCGACATATATATTCGCTTGGCTTCTCGTAGTTGCTGATGGGAGGCGATGTCGTGTTCAAGCGAAAACAGCGCACTGGTTGCGAATTCTTTCTGCACATTCAGAACGCGCCCATAGGCATAGGACAGGGAAAGCATGCTCAGCAGAGGTACCGCCAGCAGAACACCCAGTCGCGGATGAATGGCCTCCAGCAACAGATGACTCAAATAAAACAAAAACACCAACAACACCGAAAACCCCATCAAGGTTCTTGCGCCTTCATTGAAATCCCTGAAAATCAGAGCAGCGCCCGAAACGAGCAGCAACAGCGCGGGCAGGGTCAGAAGACACATCAAACTCAGCGTTATTTTTTTCAGCGCACTCTCTTTTCGTTTAAATAAATTGAGCCCGATCCGCACGGCCCCAGCCCCGGCGCACAGCAACACAGCCCACAGCAACCAAAAATTCCCTCCCTGAAAAAGCAGCGCAATTTTGCTTTTCAGGACGCCGATATTGGTTTCAACCTGGATCAGCCCATTCACACTCCACTCCAGCAGAGGTAAGCGTTCCTGAATAATGAGTGGATAAGCCGCTAAATAATAAATAACGCCGCCGACTATCAGCTGTGCAAGTTTCCACTTAACCAGCGAACGTAACGCCTCCCATGACGCCTGTTCATTGACTACCCTGACCAGTTCGACACAGCAAAGCCCCAAAAAAACATTAATGCTCAATTGATAAAGTCCCACCCCCATTGCTATTAACAGGCCAGGCACCACGATTTGCAGCAGCGCAGACTTCGCATGGAAGGTGATTGCATAAATAACGGCCACCAGGCTTAACGTCGTGGCAGGTCCATCGTATTGATAGGACAGATTTTGCAGAAAAAACGGGGTATACCAGAGGGGCAACAGCACAAAGCAACATGAAACAGTGGGTGCTTTGTAGTAATGCATCGTCAGGCTCGTCAAGGCGTGGGCCATGGCGAACGTGGCAATTAAAAGAGGCAGTGGGAAAATATTCGGGGCACCCGATGAAAACGTCAGGGCATTGTAAAACAGCTCGGTGAATAACCGCCCCTGGCCCGCCCAGGCTGTTCCGGCAGCCAATGACCGCCAGTTATCGTCAATATAATAGTAGTCCGCCAACATCAGAGGGAATATATAAACAAAAGCAGCAATCAAAAAAAACATCAATACTTCACGACCCAACAGTTTCTTATCCAAAAAACTGGTCACCCTCATTTCAGCGCCCCTTTTCTCAGCCCTGAACCTCACAAAACTTTTTATACTCCAAGCCTGCTTTTGCCACCTATAACATCTTTCACCACGTACCTCGGCCGGTGTTTTGATTCGATATAAATTCGACCGATATACTCCCCTAGTATGCCAATGCCAATAAGCTGAACACCGCCCAAAAAGAGAATGGCCGTCATCAACGACGGGTAACCCGGCACAGAGTTGCCAAAGAATATTTTGTCGAACACCATATACACAGCGTAAAAGACTGCAAACAAGGAAATCCCGCTGCCTATATAAGTCCACAACCGCAACGGCACGGTACTGAAAGACGTAATACCTTCCAGTGCCAGGTTCCATAGCTTCCAGCCGTTGAATTTGGTGGTTCCCGCCACTCGCTCGCCCCGTTCGTATTCGATGACCACCGTATTGAAGCCCGCCCACGACAGGACGCCCTTCATAAATAACTGATGCTCCGGAAGCGCCCGGATGACATTCACGACCTTGCGGTCCATCAACCGGAAATCACCCACATTTTCTTCGATCCTGGTGTAGGCGATCCTGTTTATCAAGTGGTAGAACAGTGCCGCGCTATGCCGCTTCAGGTAACCGTCGGCGGCGCGAGCACGGCGTTTGGCGAGAACCACATCAGCCCCGTTCATCCACTCCTGGACCAACAGAGGAATCACGCTGATCGGGTCCTGCAGATCAACATCCATCGGAATCACAACGTCACCGCTGGCGTACTCTAGCCCGGCAAATAATGCTGGCTCCTTGCCAAAGTTGCGCGAGAAATTGACCACCAGCACCTCGTCATCGGCCAATGCGAGGGCTTTAGCCTGCTCAGCGGTCTGGTCTGAACTACCGTCATTAACGAAAACAATCTCGACCTCGAACTCACAGAGCGACAATTCTTGGCGGACAGCCTGATAAAACAGGTTAATGGCCTGATCCTCATTGAACACCGGAACGATCAGCGAGACTTTCACGTCTCACGCTCCCGAAAAATGAAGCCCTTTGAATAGAAGAAACCACAGACCAGACTGATGGCTGAGAAAACAACCAGGGTGATCAGCCCTGGCAGTTGTAATCGGTCCCCCGCATAACCCACACCAAGGCTCATCATGCCCATGAACCCGACAAACAGCAGATAACGCGACGCTGTAGCTTTACGTTTGAAGGTGTATCGCGCATTGGCATAAAAGGAAAATGAAACCGCCAGACAAAAGGCCGCGACGTTACTGGGCGACTGACGAATGCCCATGACCGCGTGCAGAACAAAAAACGTCGTCCAGTGAATCAACGTATTAAGAAAGCCGACGGATACGAATCGGGGAAAACCGTGAAACGTTGGCTTTATATCCATGGTGCTTACTTCCGGCCTGGTTGCTAGCAGCTATTCAATTGAATACCGTTATCCATCCATGACTCTGCGAACGTCACTTTCCTGTTCGAAGAAGACATTACTGACGCACCGTTCTTTGCGAACACTGCGGCTTTCAGACCGGGGCGGGTACATATGAAGCTTGGCACCCTTGGCCCACTTGTCTACTTTCAGCTCTGCGAACAGACCAGTGGGCACGACTCGCTTTAATTCGCGGGTACGTGCCCCGTCCTTTGCATCCTGCGCGGAGACATCCAGTAATACCCAGCTTTTGCAATTACCGGAAAATCCCGCCACCCTGCGCGCCGCCGATGTGCGGCGCGCAACCTTTTGCTGCGCCCGCCACTCATTATTGAACCCTCGCTCAAGAGCCCGCTGTCATGCTTAACGGACGCGACCCTCGTATCGATTTCTTTCGCGGTCTTGCGCTGATCTTCATCTTCTGGGATCACGTGCCGCAAAATCCACTCGCCCATTTCACCGTGCGCAATGTCGGTTTCAGCGACGCGGCGGAGATCTTCGTGTTTCTGGCCGGGTATGCGGCGGTGCTGGCCTACGGCAAGATCGCCCAGCGCGACGGTTACCTGATCGCCTGTGTGAAAATCTTGCGGCGCGCCTGGGTGTTGTATGTGGTGCATATCTTCCTGTTGGCGCTGCTGATGGGCATCGTATTTTTCGCCAACAGCCATGTGGAAACCCGCGACTTGGTGCAGGAGATGGGTCTGCAGTATTTTCTGAGCAACCCGCAGCAAGCCTTGGTCGACCAGTTGTTGTTGCGCTTCAAACCGAACCTGATGGACCCGCTGCCGCTGTACATCCTGTTGTTGCTCGGTTTGCCGCTGGTCTTGCCGATGCTGTTGCGCAAGGCCGAGTACGTGGTAGGGCTGTCGGTGGTGCTGTACTTACTGGCGCCGTGGTTTCAATGGAACCTGGCGGCTACAGATGGCGGTGTGTGGTTCTTCAATCCGATGGCCTGGCAACTGCTGTTTATTCTCGGCGGTGCAGCGGCGATTCATGGGCAACTGCCACGCGTGCCGGAATCTCGCCAGCTGACGCGCCAGCCGATGTTTGTCGCAGCGACGGTCTATTTGCTGATCACCGGGCTGATTGCCCTCTCGTGGAAATGGCCGGCAGTACATGACGCTTTCATGCCAAAAATGCTCGGCGAATGGCTCTACCCGATCAGCAAGACCAACCTCTCGCCGACACGTTTGCTGCACTTCCTCGCCCTCGCCTACGTCACCGCAAAGCTGTTGCCAAGCAGCGACTGGACGCAAAACTGGCTGGCACAGCAAAGCTGCCGCATGGGTCGTTATTCGCTGGAGGTGTTTTGCTTCGGTGTGCTGTTGGCGCCGTTGGCGGACATGCTCAATTCGCTGGCCGGGGATGCTTTGGCGATCCAGATCTTCAGCGCCGTGCTGGGGGTGGGATTGATGGCATTGCTGGGTGCGTGGCTGGACTTCAACAAGCGGTTGAATCGGCCGGTGCCTGTGGCGGCGATTTGAATTCACACACTAAAAAGCCCCGATCATCCGACCGGGGCTTTTGCTTTTTCAGCGCTGCTAATTACGAAGCTGAACGCACCGCGCCTTGCACGGCATTGGTCGGTTGCAGCTTGAACACGTAGAACACCACCGTCAGCAGCACCAGGAACGCCGGGCCGACATACAGGGCGATACGAGTGTCCGGGAAGTAAGCCATCAGTCCGACTACCAGCACCAGGAATGCCAGCGCCAGATACGAGCTCACCGGGTACAGCCACATGCGGTACTTGAGCCCCGCACGTTCAGCCGGGCTCAGGCCTTTGCGGAACTTGAGCTGGGCCAGCAGGATCATCACCCAGGTCCAGATCGCGCCGAAGGTGGCGATAGCGGTGACCCAAACGAAGACTTTTTCCGGCACCAGATAGTTGAGCAACACGCCCAACAGCAAAGCACCGATCGACAGCAACAATGCACGACGCGGCACGCCGTTGCTCGAGGTCTTGGCAAAACCCGCCGGGGCCTGGCCGTTTTGCGCCAGACTGTAGAGCATGCGACCGGTACTGAAGATGCCGCCGTTGCAGGACGACAGCGCCGCGGTGACCACCACGAAGTTGATGATGCCGGCAGCGGTCTTGATGCCCAGACGCTCGAAGGTCATCACAAACGGACTGCCTTGAGTACCGATTTCGTTCCACGGGTAGATCGACAGAATCACGAACAGCGCGCCGACGTAGAACAGCAGGATGCGCCAGAACACCGAGCCAATTGCATTCGGAATGGTCTTCTGCGGGTTCTTCGCTTCACCGGCAGTCAGGCCGATCATCTCGACGCCCAGGTAGGCGAACATCACCATTTGCAGAGACATCAACACACCCTGGATGCCATTCGGCATGAAACCGCCATGGCTCCACAGGTTGGAAATCCCCAGCGCAACACCGTCGTTGCCAAAGCCGAACGCAATCACGCCGATGCCGCCGACGACCATCGCGATGATGGTGACGATCTTGATCAGCGCGAACCAGAACTCGAACTCACCGAACGCCTTGACCGCGATCAGGTTGATCGACCCCATGCTTATCAACGCCGCCAGCGCCCAGATCCAGCGCGGCACATCGGGGAACCAGACGCCCATGTACACCGCCACCGCGGTGATTTCCGCGACGCAGGTCACCAGCCACAGAAACCAATAGTTCCAGCCAGTGAGAAAACCCGCCAATGGGCCCAGGTAGTCTTGTGCGTAGCGGCTGAAGGAACCGGCTACCGGGTTATGCACGGCCATTTCGCCGAGGGCGCGCATGATCACCAGAATCGCCAGGCCGCCAATGATGTAGGACAGCATGATTGCCGGGCCGGCCATTTCGATGGCTTTGGCCGAGCCGAGGAACAGCCCGACACCGATACAGGCGCCGAGCGCCATCAAGCGAATATGCCGTTCGCCGAGTTCGCGTTTCAGCGGGCCGCCCTGAGCGGTCTCGCCATGGGGCAGATGATTGCCAACTGGCATAGGGGTACAACCTCGTCTTGTTATTGGATATGAACCACCGAGTATTCGAAATACGGGCGGGTAGCCTGTACTTGCTCAACCGGGCCCACCTTGTGGACAGGCCTGTCTTGTAGGACAAAACCTACGAGATCAGCGGACGTGCAGTATAAAAAGCTCTTAACAGGGCTTTTCACTATATAAACGACTAGATTCAGCGAGAAGTCGCGGCAAAATCGCCTTGGACGGAGGGGCATTACCTGGATTTTGTGCGTCATCCCGCCTGCAAACGGCGCGGAGTATTGCACAGCAATGGTGCATCGTCATGCCCCTGCCTACGGCGCATTTTCTTGTTCGATGGCTCTATATCAATGCTTTCATATGAAAGACACGCTAATCCTTGTGGCGAGGGAGCCTGCTCCCGCTGGGGCGCGCAGCGGCCCTGAATTCAGCCACCGGGTATCTTCAGGTGAAACCCAGGTGCTGGATTTACGACTGCTGCGCCCGAGCGCGGACCGGCCGGCGGGAGCAAGCTCCCTCGCCACAAATGACCATCCCCCCAGAATTCGTGCCAACCCGCAGCCGTCATAAAAAGACCGCAGACTTCCCTTCACAAATTTTTCACCGGTTCCAACCACGGTCTAAGCTTCAAACAAGTCAGATCAATCTGCGTGAATGGATCAGTCGACTATGGGCGCTTTGTGGCAATCCGATTCGAGTAAAGCTATGGAGCCAACTGATAGCGTGGATGAAGCGCCTTTACCCAAAAAACCTCGGCGTAGCCGGTACTGGTGGCGGCTGTTCTGGTTGCTGCTGCTGATTGCCCTGATTGTTCTGGGCTTCGCCGCCGCCAAGGAGATGCGCACATCGAAAGTGCAGGCTCACGAGTTCAGCAAATTCGCAGCCTCGTTGAGCTACTCCGTGGAGCCTGGCGCCAGCGATTCGATTTTCTATCCGGGCGCCGGCCCGTTCGACAAACGCCTGGGCTACAGCTCCCTGGGTGAATTCCTGCCGCGACTGCTCAAGCGCGACTATATGATCCAGTCGCAGACCCGCTTTTCCCCGGCATTGTTCAATTACAGCGAAAAAGGCTTCTTCGTTCCCTATACGGAAAAAATTCAGGCAGGGCTGTCGATCACTGATTGCCGCGCTACGCCGCTGTACCAGTACAACTATCCGCAGCAACTCTATTCAAGCTTTGCAGCGATTCCACCGTTGGTGATAAACAGCCTGCTGTTTATCGAAAACCGCGATCTGCTCGATCCTCAACAGCCCTTGGCCAACCCTGCCGTGGACTGGCCACGTTTCGGTATTGCCGCTTGGTCGCAAGTGGCGAAACTGCTTCATTTGCCCGGCCAGACGGCTGGCGGTAGCACCCTGGCCACACAGCTCGAAAAATATCGGCACTCTCCGGACGGTCTGACGGTGTCCGGCGGCGAAAAAATCCGCCAGATGATCTCTGCCAGCGTGCGCGCCTATCAAGATGGCCCGCAAACCGTGGATGCGCGGAAAAACATCGTCCGCGACTATCTCAACAGCGTGCCACTGTCAGCGGTGCCCGGGCATGGTGAAGTGCATGGCATGGCTGAGGGCCTGAGGGTCTGGTATGGCGCGGATTTCAATCAGGTCAACAAGGACCTGGCCAGCAACGCCAAGGATCCACAGAGTCTGGCGAAAAAAGGTCTGGCCTTACGTCAGGTGTTGTCGTTGATGATTGCCCAGCGCCGGCCTTCGCATTACTTGTCCAAGGGCCGCAATGAATTGACGGACCTCACCGACAGCCATATCCGCCTGCTCGCGCAAAACGGTGTGATCGATGCGCCGCTGTCGGACGCAGCCTTGGCCAGCAAGGTGACTTACCGTGACTGGCAGCAGCAACCGACCATCCAGCCCATCGAAACCACCAAAGGCATCAGCGTTGCCCGTAGCCGCCTGGCGGCCCTGCTCAACCGCCCGCTGTATGACCTCGATCGCCTTGACCTGTCGGCCACCAGTACGCTGCAGAGCGAGCTGCAAACCAAGGCCACCGAGTACCTCAAGCATCTGGCCGACCCGGCGTTCGCCGCGCAAATGGGTCTGTTTGGCGAGCACCTGCTGACGCCCACCAGCACCACACAAGTGCGCTACAGCTTCACCCTGTTCGAACGCGCCCCCGACGGTTCGCGGGTTCGGGTACAGACCGACAGCACCGATCAGCCGTTTGACATCAACGAAGGCAGCAAGCTGGAGCTGGGCTCCACCGCCAAGATGCGGGTGCTGACCACTTACCTGCAAATCATCTCCGAACTGCATGATCGCTATGGGGCAAAAACCCCGGCAGAGCTGAAAAAAACCGAGGTCGCCGACCAGGATCGAATCACCCGTTGGGCGGTCGATTACCTGATCCAGAACACCGACCGCAGCCTGCCAAAAATGCTCGGTGAAGCCCTCGATCGCAAATACTCGGCGAGCCCCGGCGAATCCTTTTTCACCGGCGGCGGGCTACACACGTTCCACAACTTCCGCAGCGAAGACAACGGCCGCAGCCCGACCTTGCGCGATGCCATACGCGAGTCGATCAACCTGCCGTTCATTCGGTTGATGCGCGACCTGGTGCGCTACAGCACTTACTCAGGGCCCAATAACAGCGCCCTATTACTCAAGGACGACGGTGACCCACGGCGTCAGGAGTATCTGGCCCAATTCGCCGACCGTGAGGGCACTTCGTTCCTGCTGCGCTTCTGGAAGAAGTACCAGAAAAAGGATACTCAGGCCCGCCTCGAAACCTTCCTCGACGGTATGCACCCGACAGCCATCCGTCTCGCCGCAGTGCACCGCTACCTGTTGCCGGAAGCCAGTCAGGAGAGCTTCAACCGCTTCGTACGCTCGCATCTGAAAACCGCCAAGACCACCGAAAAAACCACCGGAAAAGTCACCGAGAAGCTCACCGATGAGCGTCTGGAAAGGCTCTATAAAAGCTACGGCCCCGGTGCCTTTGACCTACCGGATCAGGGCTTCATTGCCAAAGTTCACCCTTTAGATTTGTGGCTGATGGGATATTTGCTGAACAACCCCGACGCCAAGTTCAGCCAGATCGTGAAGGCCAGTGAGTTCGAGCGTCAGGAAGTCTATAGCTGGCTGTTCAAGAGCAAACACAAGAGCGCTCGCGACAGCAGGATCCGCACCATGCTGGAGATCGAGGCGTTCCTCGACATTCACCAGCGCTGGCAGAAAGTCGGCTACCCGTTCGACCACCTGGTTCCGTCACTGGCCACCGCCATCGGCAGCTCCGGCGATCGCCCGGCGGCTCTGGCGGAACTGATCGGCACCATCCTCAACGATGGCGTGCGTATGCCAACCCTGCGCATCGACAGCCTGCACTTCGCCGCCAACACGCCCTATGAAACCAGGCTGATCAACGACCCGGACAAAGGCAAACGAGTGATGCCTTCCGAGGTGGCGACGGCGATGCGCGAAGTGTTGTCGCAAGTGGTGGATGCGGGCACCGCCAAGCGGGTCGCCGGTAGTTTCAAACTGCCTGACGGCACCCCACTGGCCATGGGCGGCAAGACCGGTACCGGTGACAACCGCATCGAAGCCATCGGGTCCGGCGGACGGATTCTCAGCTCCAAATCGATCAACCGCACCGCAACCTTTGTGTTCTACATCGGCGAGCATCACTTTGGCACCCTCACCGCGTTCGTTCCCGGTGCCTCGGCGCAAACCTACAAATTCACCTCGGCGTTGCCGGTGCAAGTGCTCAAGGGCATGGCGCCGATTCTCACGCCTTACTTAAAGCCGGGGAGTAATACCCAGTGCCTGCCGGTAGCACTATCGAGGCTCTGATAACTCAGAGCCTGGTCCTCTGGAGGATATTTTTGGCAAGGGAGCTTGCTCCCGCTGGGTGCGAAGCGTCCCTGAAACCTGCAACCGAGTTCACCCCACCTCCGAATCCCAAATAACGGTCACATTGCCGGAGTACTGCCGGGCCGTTCCCGGGTGGATCATCTCGGCCACTTCACCCGCGGGAATCTCGAAGTGCAAGATCCCTGGCTTGCGATCCACATAAAAAACTGGCTGGAATAACTCAGTTCCGACGCCGTCACGACGTAACGGTCGACGGCTAACGGAACTCCCGGTCTCATCAACCAGACCACTGGGTAAACTCACGCTGACATTCACAGGTACCGAATGGCCCGAAACGGAGTCGTAGACATTGCACGTGTTGCCGCCCGCCCAGTATTGACATTCAAGCCCCATCTTGAACCGCGAAGAAGCAGAAATATTGAAAGTCTGATCACGAAACAGCCGCGTCGGTTTACGCCCCTGATTCAGCCAGGCCTGCCAGCCTCCCTGTGGAACCAGTTGGATATTGTTGCCACCCGGCGGAACTTCAACCTTGAGGGTGTGCTGCACATCCAGGGTGAAGTTGAAGGTCATTTGAGTGTCAGTGGGAATCATAATGTCGCCAAAATCGAAATCACCCCCTGGCCCCATCGAATAGGTAAGGCTGCCACGGTATTGACCCGTGGACATCTCCAATGGTTTGGGAGTTCTGAGCTCGTAGGCATATTCAAGCGTGCGATATTCAAGCGATGAAAGTTCGATACCAGGGAATGCGACGCAAGCCCCGGCGTCCTCAGACACGATCCAGAAAAAATTCGCGTTAGCCGAATCGGCCGTGAAAAAACCAGTCGCTACACATGGGCTTGATGGATACCGCCACTGCTCGCTCCAGCTCCTTCCCGGCAAAGCCCAGGCACTGACGCCCGGGGGCCGAGGAGTACGCCAGTGGCTTCCGATACCCGCCATTCGCATTTCCACCGTCTCGACTTCTCCGCTCTTTTCGTGTGTCACTTGAAAAGCGCGCCATTGCGACGGCACCTTGAACATTGCGCCTTGCCGAGGGTTCCGCTCCCCCACCATCAACGCATGATTCGCCGGGATCGGTGAATTGGAGTAAGCACGGAACCCCGTGTTTCGCAGACTGAAAATATTCAGTGCTTGGCATTGCGTGGGGATATGCACCTCACAGATGCTACTTACTGGCGTCGTATTTTCAAACTTGTTAACCTGCGGGTTTGCTGGATCCGGCTTGAATACCGCTGTAACTTCTTCTTCTATCGCATGAACTGAAGTTACAGAGAACCCGACAACACATAGCGTCAAAACAATAACTGCAACATTCATAACATCAAGACCCCGGCAGCACTGCATTGAAAATCATATTGACGTTACCAAAATAATCGCCCGACTTATAAACACCGTCGGAGGGCGGAACTGGCACGATTTCCAGTAACACACGCTTACCCAAAGCCGCGTCACCTAAAGAAACAACTTCACTGGACTCCAGTTCACTCAACAACCTGCCGTTAAACATAACCCGCAGAGCAATATCATGGGCATTGGTGCCATTCGACAGATAAGGCCGGCCTTCAAGCCGTGCTTCGATCGAACCCGCTTCATTCTTGACATCGAACGACTTGCGCAAACTGCCCAGCGTGGACGTCACCAGATTCCAGGGCAGTATCTGCTCGCGATGAATCCAGCCGGGGTCTGCCGGAAGCACATAAAACGCCGAGGTTGGAATGCTCACCGACACCTCGAACGTGTGTCTCTCTATGGCTGCAAAAGCCACAGTGCTTCCCAGCATTACACCTGCCAGTGAAAGCACGATGGTCAGTTTCTTGAACATTTTCATCACCTGTTACTTCAAGGCCAGTTGCCAGAAAGCGGTTGCGTGGTTATCCCTTCACTTCCAGTTTTTTGCTTTTCTCACCTTCGACCAGGGTGAAACGGTATTCACGACCGGCCTGCTTCTCGAACTGGAAAGTCCGACCGGCCAGAATGTGATGTTTGGTGGTGGGTTGGCACTCTTGTTCGTTTTTCACTGAACAATCCTTGAACTCATCGATCACCACCACGGTGTTGCCGTTGTTGCGGATCTGATATTGACCCGTGCCGTTATCGATCACGCTGTCGAAGCGTGTCTCCTTGGGCCGCACGAAAAACACTGTGCCGTAGCCAGCCAACACGTTAACCCCGGCCGACAGGCCTTTTTTGTAGTCTTCGCGTTCTTCGGCCGTGACGGTGAACTCATCCTCTTTCTCTGGCACTACCGGCACGAAACGCACTCGGAAGTAGCGTTCTTTCTCACGCTCGCCCATGTACAACAAACGCGTACCCTGCATGCCATTGGCCGGCACGATCAGCCGGGCGGGGCTGGCCATCAGGCCATCACGGGCGCTGGCGTCGGCCTGAGACATCAGCGGGATTTCCCGCGATGTGCCATCGGCGTCATAGACGATTTCAAGGATATTGACCTTGACGAAGGCGGTGCTGTCGCCGCCATTGAAGACGCGTTTGAGGTAGGTACTTTTATCGCCATCCAGATAGTCATACACCGTCCCGACATTGATACTCGGTCCCGCATGAGCGGTCTGGGTGAATAAACAAAAGCCAAACAATGCCAACAGGCGTTTCATATTTCTGTACCTCATATCTCAAGAGCAGTCGGACGCGCCTCCGCTGCAAGTACGCCAATCAAATTTGCGAGTCCCAATTAATTGGGATCTCACCCGAAAAGTGTGGCCGGCAAACTTCAACATTTGCTCCACGTCTTCTTTAATCCCATTCAGGACGCTAATGCCTTAACCCGCACTCTCAGCTTTATAGTTCGCATCCGCCAAGGTATCCGGCGTACAACGCAAGTCCCCGATCATCAACACATCGTTCTCATTGCGCGCACTTCCCGGATCGAGGCGGAACTGGCACAGCAACTGATCGCCATGACGCACTTCCAGGGTCGGCGAGCCGGCTTTCATTTCCATGGAGAAGAAGCCGTCGACTTCACTGACCCCGCGGCTGGCATGGTTGATGATGTGATGGCCCTTGAGCGGCTTGCCCTGGGAGTCGACCAGGCGGCCGAGCACGGTAAGGGTTTTGCTGACGGTGATCTTGCGGTAGTCCACGCCGCCCTTGTTCAGGTGATAGCTGGTGCGCGCCGGTTGAATGGTCGCCGCCGGAGGGTGGTTGCCTTCGAAGTCAAAGCTCACCGAACTGCTTTTATAGGCGGTGATCGGGATAAAATTGCGCCCCGGTCGCAAGCTGGCGCTGCCACCGCTCAAGTCGTCGGCGCGCAGGGCGATTTCATCGAGGTCGGATTCGACGTCGATGATCATCCCGGCACCACTGCCCTGATGCTGGCTGGTCATGACGATTTGCTGACCGCCCACGGCAATCGTGCTGTCCAGGTTCAAGCCACCAGTGAAGTTGCCGTTGAAGGAAGAGCGCTGGACAAAGGCATCGCCATTGATTGTCTCGTTATTGAAGCTCGTCGTTCCGGAAAGGCCGATGCCGTAAGTGTCAGTAATCGCGGTGGCCGAAACGCTCTGCAAGACATGACCTTGAAGGTCTTTGCGATAGGTGAGCGATGCATTGTTGTCGCGCCCGCCGTCACGGGAGGTTCGTGTACCGATACTGCCGGACCACTGTTCACCCGGCCCGCCGAGGGCCAGGCTGACGGTCAGATCGACACCGCGATTGCGTGCGTCGCCGCTGCTGAAGGAGCCGGGCCGATCAAAAACCGAGAAGCGCCAGTTGGCGTCACTGCCGAACAGGATATCGCGTTGAGTCCAGCCCAGATCGAGGCCCACGCCTTCGGTATTGCCATCACTGTGGGACACCCGTGCATTGAATGAGCTTTTGCTGCTGACCCGATGATTCACCGACAACGACGAGTTGCTGGTCTGGCCGATAAACACATTGCGCTGCCGCACGCGTGTGCCGTCGGGTAGGGTTTGGTAGGTATTGGTGGTGTCCAGCCAACTGCGGTTATGGGTGGCGAACACGCTTCCGGAGCCATAGTTGTACATCGCTTGCAGATCGAGACCGGTGCCATGGTCCTGGGTCTGAAAAAGGTTGGCGTAAAGGCTGGTGTTGTCGGCCAGTGTCCAGTCGACCGACGAGCCATATTGCAGCGTGTCCCGAACCTGGCGACCCGAGACCCCGAGAATGATCCGTGGATGCAACAGGTAGTTGAAGGCAGCGCCGGCCGTCATGTCGCCGTATGCCTGCTCATTCCAGTTGCTCAACAACTTGCTTTCCTGCCCGGCGAACAGGTTGTAGCGCCAGCGTTCATCGTGATTGCGCCAGTTGTTCGGTTTGTACACCAGCTCTTGAGTAGTGGAGGTGATTTGACCGTCTTCGATCAAGCGCACTTCCACTTCGTAGATCCCGCCGGGCAAGGGCCGGGTATCCAGGGTGTGCAAGCCGGCATCGACCGGTTGGGTGTTTATCAGCAAGCCATTGCGAAAGATCTCCACCGAGGCCTGACGGTTGGCGGTGACATAGATCGGGTAGACGCTGGGCTTGGGGCTGTTGATCGCCAGGCTGTCGGAGCTGCCGTACATGAGGCCCACCGCCGTGTCGGGGCTGGCACCGAACGAGCGCGGCTGACGGCTCAGGCCTTCGGAGTTGGGGGTGAAATAGCCCAGGCGCAGAAAGCGGCCTTCCAACTCACGCTGGCTGTAGAGCTCGTGTATCGCGTGATAGAGCTTGTCATCCGGACCGCCCAAACGGGCCAGTTGCATATTCAGGCTCTGGGTCCAGTTGCCCAGACTGCTGCTGGCCTCCAGACCATAACGCCCGCCCAGATCCTGATCCTGCCCACCGTTGAGGTTTAGCTGGTTGCGCACGATCAAACCGCTGCTGCCGCCCTCGGGCAGCTCGTAATAGCGCTTGGTTTCAGTGTCGCGCTCAGCATGTTCAGTGAGGATCGACACTAATGAATTTTCGAGGTTGTAATGAATAGCAAGCATCTGCTCCGGACAACTGCCTTCGCAGGCGCCAAGGGCCACGCTTTTTTGTAAGTAAGAGGTCCAGGTTTCACGCTCGCTGGCGGGGATGTTGCTGTCGCCGACATCAGCAAACTCAAGCAGAGTGATGCGATCATCGCGGGATAATACGATCATCGCCTCACCGAGAAATTGTTGATCAAGTTCCACCCGAACCGCCAATGGCACATCGAAAAAATGCTCTTCGAACTCCGCCGGTAAACCTTTGGCTTGAGCGAGCAAACTTCGTGGAGTGGTGCCGATAGCAGAGGGGACTGCCAGTGCACTTGTGCAGATAAAAAGTGCGAGCGCAGCCGCGATGGGGGTCATCGGGAACATGAACGAAATACTCTAATTACGTGAACACATTAAAGCCCGGCCGACTGTCAAAAACGGTCAGTCGACCGGTTAGTGTTATTAAATAAGGCGAGCCTATTTAATAACAAGCAGATCAAATAGCGAGCTTAGGCTCGAAAACCACGGTAAAGTCACCGGTGTAGTCACCGACTTGAGTGGCGGTAGGTTTCGCCGCAGTGATGATCATATCCAGCTGCGTACCCGGTGTAGCATCAGCTGCGTTCACGATTTCTTTAGACGTCCCGTCCAACACAGTGCTACCCATGGCAACGGTCAGCGGGATTGCATTCGAACCGTTGTACAGAGCCGCTTTCGTCGCGCCGCCTTCAATAAACGCATTGATCGAACCCTTTGCATCACTGTGCTTAAGATCATAAACCGCGCGCAGAGAACTCAGTTCACCGCTGACGACATTGTAGTTCAGCGTTTCATCTTTACCGAAGTTCGGATCTCGAGGCTGAGCGTGGAAGACGCTGGTTGGGATGGTTGCTTTGATATTAATAATGCTGCTCATGTTTTCAGCAGCAAAAGCAATGGAAGAGCTCAACGCCAGAACAGCCATTGGAGCAGCGATTACGATTTTTTTGAACATTGTTAAATACCTGTCATGTCAAAGAGTCGGACAATTAAAATCTCGAAAAGCCGAGGACTTCCTTTCATTTAACGAAAGGCGCTGAAAAGCCAATACATATTATTAGAACCAAAATGGCTATTTTCTTGAACTTTCAACGCCGAGGCATATTCAACCAATCCCCAACAAAAGTAAGTAGGACATTTCACTAGCACCTGTAGCTCGATCGAAGTACAAGCATCGCGAAAAAACAAGTTAAATCAACAAATGACATTGCTGGATGTAAGCATTTAACTACAAACAGATTAACTAAAAACCCCATACAGCCTTAGCGCTCTGTAACGCCTGTAAGACTAGTACCACCCACCCAATAAACAAAGGCTAACAACAGACTATTAGAGCACTAATACTAAATTTCGGTTATAAATAGAAACGAAAGCTCGCAGTATTGTTACTTTAAAATTGTTTAACAATCCGACAAAAATCGAATTCGATTTATCAGCTCAATCCATCCACCGGGGGGGGGTTGCCCTCGCCCTGCACCGCTGGTCTTACCCCTCTTGCTTTCTTTATAAGATATATCTTAAGTTATATCTAAACCCGAAAGGAGAACGAGAAAATGAGAGAGCATCACCCTCATCGCGAGCACGGTGACGGCCACGACGGCTTCGAAAATCGCCCGGGACGTTTACGCGGCAGCCGTGGACCGCGGGTGTTCGCCCCTGGCGATTTGAAATTGCTGCTGTTGGCCCTAATCGCCGAACAGCCGTGCCACGGCTATGACCTTATCCGCCAGATCGAAGGCATGTTCGACGGTGCCTACAGCCCCAGCCCGGGCGTGATTTACCCGACGTTGACCTTCCTTGAAGAAAGCGAGCTGATTCTTGGCGACGCCGAAGGCGGAAAAAAACGTTACAGCGTGACCGACGCCGGTCGTCTTTCACTTAGCGAGCAAGCGATTGCACTGGACGGGGTGCGCATGCGTATCGACGTCAGCAAACGCTCGTTGTGTGGGCATGACCGCCCGGCAGAGATCCACGAAGCCGTGCACAACCTGCGTCATGCGCTGCAACTGCATCACGGACGCTGGAGTCCGGAAGAAATCCTGCGGGTTCGTGATCTGCTGAACAATACCGCCAAATCCATCGTCGACGGCCCTGCTGTTCAACCTGCACCGGAGAAAGCCGAATGACTGCAGTCAACGTGCAAACGATTCACCGTGTCAGCCATGAGATCAAACGTCGTCGTCTGGAAGTGCTGCGGGTGGTTGACCTGACCCCGCGCATGCGTCGAATCACGCTCGGTGGACCGGAGCTGACAGGGTTCGTCAGCCTGGGCACCGATGACCATGTGAAGTTGCTATTCCCGCAGACGGCTGAAGAACACGCCGCGCTGGAAACCCTGGTGCTCGGTGCTGGCAAAGACGGCGGCCCAATGCCCGCCATGCGCGACTACACGCCACGGCGCTATGACCTGGAATCCCTTGAGCTGGACATCGACTTCGTCCTGCACGGCGACGGACCTGCGTCGACCTGGGCCGAACAGGCCAAACCGGGGCAATACCTGCACATTGGTGGACCGCGCGGTTCGATGGTCGTGCCGGACATCTTCGACAGCTACCTGCTAATCGGCGACGAAACCGCCCTACCCGCCATCGCCCGTCGCCTTGAAGGGCTGGCTGCCAATCGCCGCGCGCTGGTGGTGGTAGAAGTGGAAAACGCTGCCGAACAGCAAACGCTGGAAAGCGCTGCGCAGATCGAGGTGATTTGGGTCCTGCGCGAGGGTGGTCAGCAGGATGTGTTGAGCACCGTGCAGCAACTGCACATACCGACCGGCGAGTTGTATGCGTGGGTGGCAACTGAAACCAAGCTGTCCCGACAGATTCGCCGGGTGCTGCTCGATGAACATCGACTCAATGAAGCGTCGGTGAAAGCGGTTGGGTATTGGCGGTTGGAGGGCGGTGAGGAGGAGTGACTGCGACTTTCACACCAGCCTGAGAATCCCCGAAACTCTAACTTCGCTTTCGCGGGCAAGCCCGCTCCCACAGAAACGCCACTGTACCTGTGGGAGCGGGCTTGCCCGCGAAGGCTGTCGCACGGTCGACACACATCTCAAAACCCGTCCGCCCTTCCCAGCCACCGATCCAACCCAACCAACACCAGCGAAACCAGCACAAACCCCATCAATATCCCGCTGGCATTGATAAACACCTGTGGATAACCCAACCGGGCTACATCGATAAATGGGTACTGGTACTGCCCCAGCGAATGCCCGCGCAGCAGGGCGTAAGCGAAATACACCAGCGGGTAGATCACCCACAACCCAATGTGCTTCAGGCGCAACATCCCTTTCGGCACACACAACCACCAATAGAGCAGAAACAGCACCGGCATGACGTCGTGCAACAACTCGTCTGCCAGAAACTGCCAACCTTGCGGTTGCCACAAGTGTCGCAGCAATAAACTGTACGCCAGGCAGACCACCGTAATGCTCACCGCGATCCCACTGCTGACCCATGGCTGCAGAAAGAAATCCCGGCCCTTCGATGCTCGCGTGTTCAGCTCATAGGTCAGCACCACTGCCACCAGCGTGTTGGTAAGCACGGTAAAGAAGCTGAAGAAACTCACCAACCCGCCCAGCAAACTCGCTTCGACAGCCCAGCGCATGCCCAGAATCAGGTACATCTGAATGGTCAATCCCGACCAACCCAGCAGCGCGGCCACGGCGATAAAAGCGCGCATCCGGTCTGAGTAAGGAGCCTGTTCGGCGTGCATCGGGCTTCCTTAGATCGGTCGTTTGGTGCGCTGCAACTTCACATACAAACCTTCTACTTTCTCGCGGGCCCAAGGGGTTTTGCGCAGGAAGGTCAGGCTCGATTTGATGCTCGGATCGCTCTTGAAGCAGCGAATATCAATGCGCTCGGCCAGCCCCGACCATTCGTAGTGTTCAACCAGCGCGGTGAGGATCTGTTCCAGGGTCACGCCGTGCAGCGGGTTGTTATTGGGTGCGGTCATGCCAGGCCTTTGAGCGAAGAAAGAAAAGGAAGCCGCGCACCTTAGCCGAGGGCTTCGTCGGGTGGAAGCACCGGATGCGCGGGTACTGATTAACTGTAGGAGAGATCAGCACAAACCTGAGGCAGACATTTATCCCTGTGGCGCAGGTTCAGAACAATCGCGTGCTGCATCCAGACTATTACCAAATCCGAAATGATCCATGTCAATAAAAGCGCTTTCTCTCTTGAAGGCAGAGCTTTATCCTTTCAGCATTAAAAGCTGAATCGCTTCATCTTCCCTTAACATTTGCGGCACGCCGTTCTTGACGACTGTTGAATCGAGCGCGAGCGGCCTCTGTTTCTGCCCATTCCCAGAAAAAGACCCAAGACTGCCTCCATGCCCGACGTCCAAAAACCAAAAGACAGCGCTGTCTCACGCCCTGTTACCGGCCCAAAAGCCCTGACCCTGATTGGCGGCTTGACCGCGTTTGGTCTTGCCACCTGCACTCAGGCAGCGCCAGCTTTCGATAGCGATTCCCCCTGGATGCTCGGTGACTGGAACGGCACGCGAACCGAGCTGGCCGAAAAAGGCTACGACTTCAAAGTCGATTACACCGGCGAAATGGGCTCCAATCTGCATGGCGGCTATGACCACGACCGCACCGCGCGCTACAGCGACCAGTTCGCCCTCGGCACCCATCTGGACCTGCAGAAGATCCTCGGCTGGGACGATGCCGAGTTTCAGCTGACCGTCACCGAGCGCAACGGCAACAACATCAGCAACGACCGGATCAATGATCCACGGGTCGGTGGCTTCACCTCGGCTCAGGAAGTCTGGGGTCGCGGCCAGACCTGGCGGCTGACGCAGATGTGGTATCAGCAGAAATTCTTCGACCAGAAACTCGACATCAAGGCCGGCCGTTTCGGTGAAGGCGAAGACTTCAACAGCTTCCCCTGCGACTTCCAGAACCTGGCGTTCTGCGGCTCGCAAGTCGGCAACTGGGTCGGCGGCATTTGGTACAACTGGCCGGTCAGCCAATGGGCGCTGCGGGTCAAATATCACCTGACACCTGAACTCTACGCGCAGGTCGGTGCTTATGAACAAAACCCGTCAAACCTTGATCGCGGCAATGGTTTCAAACTCAGCGGCAGCGGCACCCAGGGCGCAATCCTGCCGGTAGAGCTGGTCTGGACACCGAAGATCAACGGCCTGCCAGGGGAATATCGCGCCGGTTACTACTACAGTAGTGCCAACGCCACTGACGTTTACAAAGACCACAACGGCCAGCCCGCCGCCTTGAGCGGTGAGGCCTATCGCAGCAGTTCGAGCAAGCACGGCGTCTGGCTGGGAGCGCAGCAGCAGCTGACCAGCCGGGCCAGTGACAACTCCCGGGGGTTGAGTGTGTTCGCCAATGCCACGATGCACGACAAGAAAACCAACGCGATCGACAACTACGTCCAGGCCGGCGTCGTCTACAAGGGTCTGTTTGATGCGCGGACCAAAGACGATATTGGTTTCGCCATGGCTCGGGTCCACGTCAACCCGGCCTACCGCAAGAATGCCCAAGCGATCAATCAGGCCCATGCCGTTTTCGACTTTGACGACCCGGCCTACCTGCCGCCACAAGACACCGAATACAGCGCCGAACTCTATTACGGCGTGCACCTGACCAACTGGCTGACCGTACGCCCGAACCTGCAGTACATCCGTCACCCCGGTGGCGTGGATAGGGTCGATGACGCGCTGATTGGCGGGATCAAGGTGCAAAGCTCGTTCTAACGGCCTTGTCCCTGATCAATCGGAACCCACCTGTTTTACCTGAAACAAGCCCGCGCCTGATCATCATCTACAGTGAACATGCGTGGGTATACCTTTAACGTCACGGAGAACCACACTATGAGCACTGATGGTGCTTTGAGTCGAAGCCGCCGGTTGCCGAGCCTGCTCGGTATCGTGCTTCTGCTAATGGGCCTGGCCTTGTTGGCCGGGGGGATCAAGCTGAGCATGCTCGGCGGCTCGCTGTATTACCTGCTGGTCGGTATCGGCCTGGTCGTGACCGGGGTGTTACTGATAGCTGCACGCCGCGCCGCACTGGGCCTGTACGCATTGGTGCTGTTCGCCAGTACGGTATGGGCACTGTGGGAAGTCGGCCTGGACTGGTGGCAATTGGTGCCGCGTCTGGCGCTGTTCTTTGCCATCGGCATCGTCCTGCTGCTGCCGTGGATTCGCCGCCCGTTACATCGCGGTCAGTTCAACCCGATTGGCACTGGCACGCTGAGCGCTGCCGTGTTCATCGCCGGTGTTGCCGCGCTGGCCAGCCAGTTCACCAACCCGGGTGAAATCAAAGGCCAGCTGGATCGCGACGCCGTTCCCGGCATGACCAACACCGCCCCGGCCATGCCCGACGGTGACTGGAATTCCTATGGCCGCAGCGCTCACGGTGACCGGTACTCGCCACTGGCGCAGATCACCCCGCAAAACGTCAGCAAACTGGTGCCGGCCTGGACTTATCGCACCGGTGACCTCCCGGGCCCTGGCGATCCTGGTGAAACCACCGCCGAAAACACCCCGCTCAAAGCCAACGGCATGCTCTACGTCTGCACGCCGCACAGCCAGGTGATTGCGCTGGACCCGGACACTGGCAAGGAAATCTGGCGTTTCGATCCGAAGCTGAGCACGCAGAATGCGGCGAACTTCAAGGGTTGGGCGCACATGACCTGCCGTGGCGTGTCGTATCACGATGACGCCGCTTACGCCGCCGCTGCCACTCCCACTGCCACCGCGCAAATCCCGGCCAAGCCTGCTGCCAAACCAACGACCAAACCAGTTGCCAAGCCGGCTGCTACGCCAGCTGCCACCCCGGCCGTTGCGACTGCCAGCAACGTGTGCCCGCGTCGTATATTCCTGCCAACCGCCGACACTCGTCTGATCGCCCTGAACGCCGACACCGGCAAGATGTGCGAGGACTTCGGCGACAAGGGTCAGGTCGACCTGCGCGCCAATATCGGCACCTTCGCTCCAGGCGGCTACTACTCCACCTCACCCCCTGCCGTGACCCGGAATCTGGTGGTCATCGGCGGTCACGTGACCGACAACGTCTCCACCGACGAACCGAGTGGCGTGATCCGCGCGTTCGACGTGCACACCGGTCGCCTGGTGTGGAACTGGGACAGTGGCAATCCGGAGAACACCACCCCGATTATTGAAGGTCAGACGTACACCCGCAATTCGCCAAACATGTGGTCTATGTTCAGCGTCGACGAAAAACTCGGCATGCTTTACCTGCCGATGGGTAACCAGACACCTGACCAGTTCGGCGGCGACCGTACCCCTGAATCAGAGAAATACAGCGCCGGCCTCACCGCACTGGACATCGACACCGGTCGCGTACGCTGGTATTTCCAGTTCACTCACCATGACCTGTGGGACATGGACGTCGGTGGTCAGCCGACGCTCATGGACTTGAAAACCGATGACGGTGTGAAACCGGCAGTCCTGGCGTCAACCAAGCAGGGCAGCATTTACGTGCTGGACCGCAGCACCGGCAAACCGATCGTTCCGATCAGTGAAGTACCGGTTCCGCAGGGCGCGGTTGCTGGCGATCACACGTCGCCGACCCAGCCCAAGTCTGCCCTCAACTTCATGCCGCCGCCCCTCAGAGAGCGCGACATGTGGGGCGTGACGCCATTCGATCAGATGCTCTGCCGGATCGACTTCAAATCCATGCGCTATGACGGTCCGTTCACTCCGCCATCGCTGCAAGGTTCGATCATCTATCCCGGCAACTTCGGCGTGTTCGACTGGGGTGGTATGTCTGTCGACCCGGTTCGTCAGATCGCCTTCGTGAACCCAAGCTATATGGCGTTCAAGTCGAAGCTGATCCCGGCTGCGGAAATCGCCGCCCAAGGCCCACGCAAAAGCGAAACCCAAGGCGTGCAGCCAAACAAAGGCGCGCCTTATGGCGTGATCCTAGAAGCGCTTCTGTCGCCGATGGGCTTGCCTTGCCAGGCTCCGTCATGGGGTTATGTGGCCGCAGTGGACTTGACCACGCAAAAAACCATCTGGAAACACAAGAACGGCACCGTGCGTGACAGCGCGCCGGTTCCGATCCCTCTGAGCATGGGCGTGCCAAGCCTGGGCGGGACCTTCACCACTGCCGGTGGCGTCGCCTTCCTCAGCGGCACCCTCGACCAGTACCTGCGCGCCTACGACGTAAAAAACGGCAAGCAGCTGTGGGAAGGTCGTCTGCCAGCAGGCGCCCAAACCACACCGATGACCTACACCGGCAAGGACGGCAAGCAATACGTGCTGGTCGTGGCTGGCGGTCACGGCTCGTTGGGTACCAAACAGGGCGACTATGTTCTGGCGTACAAGCTGCCGGATTAAGGGTTATCCGCAGCAGCTGCTGAAAGCAGACCGGGTGAACCCCGGTTTGCCAAGGCAAAAAAAATGCCCCGACTCGTCGGGGCATTTTTTATGGCTGATCAGGCCAGCTTTTTGTGCCGTACCCGATGTGGCTGGGCGGCGGCTTCGCCGAGGCGTTTTTTGCGGTCGGCTTCGTACTCGGTGTAGTTGCCTTCGAAGAACACTGCTTGCGAGTCGTCTTCGTACGCCAGGATGTGGGTGGCCACACGGTCAAGGAACCACCGATCGTGAGAGATCACAATGGCGGCGCCCGGGAAGTCGAGCAAGGCTTCTTCCAGTGAACGCAAGGTTTCGACGTCGAGGTCGTTGGACGGTTCGTCGAGCAGCAGGACGTTGGCGCCCTCTTTCAGGGTCAGCGCCAGGTGCAAGCGACCACGCTCACCACCGGACAGGTCCTTGACGAACTTCTGCTGATCGCCGCCCTTGAAGTTGAAACGACCGACGTAGGTGCGCGACGGGATTTCATAGTTGCCAATACGGATCACATCGGAACCATCGGAAACCGCCTGGAACACCGATTTGCTGCCGTCCAAGTCTTCGCGGCTCTGATCCACGCAAGCCAGTTGCACGGTTTCACCGACTTCAATAGTGCCGGAGTCCGGTTGTTCCTTGCCCATCAGCATGCGGAACAGCGTCGACTTACCGGCACCGTTACCGCCGATCACGCCGACGATCGCGCCTTTAGGCATGGAGAACGACAGGTTGTCGATCAGCACACGATCGCCATAACCCTTGGAAACGTTCTTGAATTCGATGACCTTGTCGCCCAGACGCGGACCGGCCGGGATGTAGATCTCGTTGGTTTCGCTGCGCTTCTGGAATTCCTGCGATTGCATTTCTTCGAAGCGTTGCAGACGAGCCTTGGATTTCGACTGACGGGCCTTGGCGCCTTGGCGCACCCATTCCAGCTCGTCCTTCATGGCCTTTTCGTGGGCCGACTGCTGCTTGGATTCCTGGGCCAGACGATTGGACTTGGCTTCCAGCCAACCCGAATAGTTGCCCTCGTAAGGAATACCGGCACCGCGGTCGAGTTCGAGAATCCAGCCGGCGACGTTGTCCAGGAAGTACCGGTCGTGCGTGATCGCAACCACGGTGCCCGGGAAGTCGTGGAGGAAATGCTCCAGCCAGGCCACGGAATCGGCGTCCAGGTGGTTCGTCGGTTCGTCGAGCAGCAGCATGTCTGGAGCAGACAGCAGCAGACGGCACAGGGCCACACGACGCTTTTCGCCACCGGACAGGAATTCTATCTTCGCGTCCCAGGCCGGTAGACGCAGCGCATCGGCGGCGACTTCCAGTTGACGATCAAGGTTATGACCGTCGCCTGCTTGCAGGATGGCCTCGAGCTTGGCTTGTTCGGCGGCCAGCTTGTCGAAGTCGGCATCCGGGTCGGCGTATTCGGCGTAGACCTGATCCAGACGCGCTTGGGCGTCCTTGATCACGCTAACCGCTTCCTCGACCACTTCACGAACGGTCTTGGTCGGATCCAGCAGGGGTTCTTGCGGCAGATAGCCGACGTTCAGCTCGGGCATTGGCCGGGCTTCGCCGTCGAACTCGGTGTCGACGCCTGCCATGATTTTCAACAGCGTGGACTTACCCGAACCGTTGAGGCCGAGCACGCCGATCTTGGCGCCGGGGAAGAACGACAGAGAAATGTTTTTCAGGATTTCCCGCTTCGGCGGAACAACTTTGCTCAGCCGATGCATGGTGAAGACGTATTGAGCCATGGAGAACCTAGGGTCAGTGACTGATGAATAAAGCGCGAGCGGAGCTCGGGCCAGGCCATGCGCAGCGCCAGCGATTGATCGCGATCAATACCTGCGCGCGGAAAAGACCTGAGTTTAGGAGCTGGAACGCCCCGCGTAACCGGCAAAGCTACCTTAATGAGAGTTGTCAGTCCAGCCAGCAGGGGCTGGCACTTTGCCACAACTCAAGGCATGCTATCCGCCCTCCGGGCGTCCGGCTTATAGTGCACGTCGCGTCAATCCAGCCAAACCGCAGGATCACAGCTTGTCGAATGTCACTCTGCCATTTTCCGTGCGCGTAGCGAGCCCTGCGCCCGGCTCGCCCCTGCGCGGCACGCTCAAAGGCGGGTTGGCGACGCTGGTCTTGCTGCTGCTCGCCCTACTATTCTGGCAATTGCTTGATCAGCTCAAGCAAACCCAAAAGCATCAGCTCCAGTACACCATCGATTACACCGCTGATCTGGCCGATCACGTCAGCCTGAACATGGCGTTGAATGCGCAAATCGCCCTTAACCTGCTACCGATCGTCGAACAACCGCAAAATACCGACCAACAGCAGGCGTTGCTGAAAAAACTACAACTGTCACTCCCGGATCTGCGCAGCGTGGCATTGTTGGGCCCGACCGGTGAAGTGCTGAGTGACAGCGCCACGGACAGCCAGGACGACGCCTGGCTTGCTGAACTGGTCAAACGTAGCCGTTCCCAACGCTACTTCTATAGCAACGCCGCCGATGGTTCGGTAGTGCATCTATTGCTGCACCAATCCAGCGGCGCGATCAAAGGCTATTGGGCGTTGCGACTGGCCCCGACGTTTTTCCAGTCCCTGACCAGGCCGGCCTCTCAACCGTTACCGCCGATGTGGGTCGTGGAAAACCAGCTCAGTCATCACATCATCAGTCGCGACGTAGGCCTACCGACAACCAAAACCGATGCATTGACCCCGGACGACTTGAGCAATAGCGTCCTGGTCGCGCCCCTGAGCAAAAGCGACTGGCAACTGCGTGGCTTGTTTGATGAACAAGCCGCAATCGAAGATCTGTTGCCGGCTTTTATCGGCAAATGCCTGCTGGGGCTGGTTTTCTCCCTTGTGCCGGTGATCGCACTACTGAACATGCGGCGCCGACAGCGGCAATTGCATGAAGGGCGTCGCCGTTATCAAGATATTTTCGAAGGCACAGGCGTTGCCTTGTGTGTGCTCGATCTTTCCGGTCTCCAGGCGTTCTTCCACAAGGCTGAACTGCACACCAGTGAACAACTGCGGCTTTGGCTGGAAAACAACCCGGAGCAACGCCAGCAACTGCTGCAAGAGCTGCGCATCACCGAAGTCAACCAGGTCGCCTTGCGCCTGCTTAACGTCGACTCCTGCGAGCAGGCCTGGAAAACCTTGATCGACGGCAGCCCGCGGGAAAACACAGCCATCGGCAACCAGTTGCTCGAGGCCGTGATCAACCAACAAAAACAGCTGGAACTGGAAATCAAGCACAAGGACGCCCAAGGCCATGACCAGCATTTGTGGCTGGTACTGCGGCTGCCGGAAGAACAGCACGACTATCAGGCGGTAATTCTCAGCATCAGCGATATCACCAGTCGCAAGCTCGTCGAATTGTCCCTGCTGGAGCGTGAAGGTTTCTGGTCGGATGTGGTGCGCACCGTGCCTGATCATCTGTATGTGCAGGATGTGATCAGCCAACGGATGATTTACAGCAACCATCACCTGGGCCAGACACTGGGCTACAACAAGACCGAACTGCATCAGATGGGCGAGTATTTTTGGGAAATCCTGCTGCACCCTGAAGACGCCGATCACTATCACCGCTTGCGTCAGGAACAGCGTCAATCCGGCTACGCGCAGCTCATGCAATGCCAACTGCGCTTCCGCCATCGCAACAATCAATGGCGCCGTTTCGATATCCGCGAACAAGCGCTGGCCCGCGACAGGCACGATCAAGTCACGCGCATCATCGGCGTGGCCAAGGACATCACCGACCAGATCGAAGCCAGCGAATCCCTGCGTGACAGTGAGCAGCGCTACCGCATGCTCGCCGAAAGCATCAGCGATGTCATTTTCTCCACTGACAGCAAGCTGGCGCTCAACTACGTCAGCCCTTCGGTGCAGGCGGTGCTCGGCTATGACGCCGACTGGATCTTCCAGAACGGCTGGCAATCGATCATCGCCAACCCGCAACAGCTGACCGGCATCTACACGCTGATGGAACGGGTCAGCAAAGCCCTGGACAAACCCGAACATCTGGCTCAATTGCGCAGCCAGGTGCAGACCCAACTGTTCCTGTTCGACTGCCTGCGGGCCGACGGACGCAAGATTCCGATCGAACTGCGGCTGGTCCTGGTGTGGGACGAACACGGTGCCTTCGAGGGCGTGCTCGGTGTCGGTCGTGACATCAGCCAACAACGCCGCGCGGAAAAAGACCTGCGCATGGCGGCCACCGTATTCGAGCACTCGACCTCGGCGATTCTGATCACCGACCCGGCCGGCTACATCGTTCAGGCCAACGAAGCCTTCAGTCGTGTCAGCGGTTATGCGGTGGCACAGGTCCTCGATCAGTTGCCGAACATGCTGACGGTCGATGATCAGCAAGAAGCCCATCTGCGTTATGTGCTCAAACAGCTTCATCAGCACAGCACCTGGGAAGGCGAAGTCTGGCTCAAGCGGCGCAACGGTGAACATTACCCGGCCTGGGTCGGGATCACTGCGGTGCTCGACGACGAAGGCGATCTTGCCAGCTACGTCTGCTTCTTTAGCGACATCAGCGAGCGCAAGGCCAGTGAGCAACGCATCCACCGTCTGGCGTATTACGACGCCCTGACCCATCTGCCCAATCGCACGCTGTTCCAGGATCGCCTGCATACCGCGCTGCAATCGGCCGAGCGGCAGAAGTCCTGGGTGGTGCTGATGTTCCTAGACCTCGACCGCTTCAAACCCATCAACGACTCCCTCGGTCATGCCGCCGGCGATCGCATGCTCAAGGAAATGGCCATACGTCTGCTCGGCTGCGTCGACGATGACGACACCGTGGCACGTATGGGCGGTGACGAATTCACCCTGCTCCTGCAACCGCGGGCCAGCCGTGAAATGGCGCTGAATCGGGCCATTCATGTCGCCGAACAAATCCTCGCCAGCCTGGTCAAGCCGTTCGTGCTCGAAGGCCGGGAGTTCTTTGTCACCGCCAGTATCGGTATTGCCTTGAGTCCGCAGGATGGCAACGAACTGAGCCAATTGATGAAAAACGCCGACACCGCGATGTACCACGCCAAAGAACGCGGCAAGAACAATTTCCAGTTCTACCAAGCCGATATGAACGCCAGCGCTCTAGAGCGTCTGGAGCTGGAAAGCGACCTGCGCCATGCCCTTGAGCAAAATGAATTCGTTCTCTACTACCAACCGCAATTCAGCGGCGACGGCAAACGCCTGACCGGTGCCGAAGCCCTGCTGCGCTGGCGTCACCCGCGTCGCGGACTGGTGCCGCCGGGAGACTTCATTCCGGTGCTCGAAGAACTGGGGTTGGTGGTGGATGTTGGCGACTGGGTGATCAGCGAGGCCTGCCGTCAGCTCAAGATCTGGCATCAAGCCAAGGTGCGGGTGCCAAAAGTCTCGGTGAACATCTCGGCCCGGCAGTTCTCCGACGGCCAGCTCGGCACGCGGATCGCGACCATCCTCAAGGAAACCGGCTTGCCGCCGGCCTGCCTGGAACTGGAACTGACCGAAAGTATTCTGATGCGTGAAGTCAGTGAGGCAATGCAGATACTCGCCGGCTTGAAAAACCTCGGCCTGAGCATAGCGGTCGATGACTTTGGCACCGGTTATTCATCGCTGAACTACCTCAAGCAGTTCCCGATCGATGTGCTGAAAATCGACCGCACTTTCGTTGATGGTTTGCCGTCCGGCGAACAGGACGCGCAGATTGCCCGGGCAATCATTGCCATGGCCCACAGCCTGAACCTGGCGGTGATCGCCGAAGGCGTGGAAACCCAGGAGCAACTGGACTTCCTGCGCGAGCATGGCTGTGACGAGGTGCAAGGCTACCTGTTCGGCCGCCCGATGCCGGCTAATCGCTTCGAAGCGCAGTTCAGCAATGATGCGTTGTTTATGTTTGATTGAGGTTTTGTGGTGATGCGGGCGGGCGCCATCGCGAGCAAGTCGGATCGCCGCACCGCCGCTCCCACATTTGATTTGTGTTGTTGGAAAATCTGTCGGTTGAGCCGGGTCCAGTGTGGGAGCGGGCTTGCTCGCGATGAGGCCCGCCCGGACACCGCAAATCCCCTCATGAACACCACTTGTCTGCGACATGATGTCCTTTCATATGCCAGACAAAACCCATTGAGTTAGAATGCCCTCCTTTTCCGCCCCCGATCCTTGAGGACCGCCATGTTCAGCCGTGATTTGACTATTGCCAAGTACGACGCCGACCTTTTTGCCGCCATGGAGCAAGAAGCTCAGCGCCAGGAAGAACACATCGAGCTGATCGCTTCGGAAAACTACACCAGCCCAGCGGTGATGGAAGCTCAAGGCTCGGTACTGACCAACAAGTACGCCGAAGGCTACCCAGGCAAGCGCTACTACGGTGGTTGCGAGTTCGTCGACGTGGTCGAGCAACTGGCCATCGATCGCGCCAAAGAGCTGTTCGGCGCTGATTACGCCAACGTTCAACCGCACGCCGGCTCCCAAGCCAACAGCGCGGTTTACCTGGCGCTGCTGCAAGCCGGCGACACCATTCTGGGCATGAGCCTGGCCCACGGCGGTCACCTGACTCACGGTGCCAGCGTCTCCTCCTCCGGCAAGCTGTACAACGCCGTACAGTACGGCATCGACAGCAACGGCCTTATCGACTACGACGAAGTCGAGCGCTTGGCGGTAGAACACAAGCCAAAAATGATCGTTGCGGGCTTCTCCGCTTACTCGCAAATCCTCGACTTCCCGCGCTTTCGCGAGATCGCTGACAAGGTCGGTGCCTACCTGTTCGTCGACATGGCTCACGTAGCCGGTCTGGTCGCCGCTGGCGTCTACCCGAACCCGGTGCCATTCGCTGACGTCGTGACCACCACCACTCACAAGACCCTGCGCGGTCCACGTGGCGGCCTGATCCTGGCTCGCGCCAACGCCGACATCGAGAAGAAGCTGAACTCCGCAGTCTTCCCTGGCGCCCAGGGCGGCCCACTGGAACACGTGATCGCGGCCAAGGCCATCTGCTTCAAAGAGGCGCTGCAGCCTGAGTTCAAGATCTACCAGCAACAAGTGGTCAAGAACGCCCAGGCCATGGCCGGTGTGTTCATCGAGCGCGGTTTCGACGTGGTTTCCGGCGGTACTGAAAACCACCTGTTCCTGCTGTCCCTGATCAAGCAGGAAATCTCCGGTAAAGATGCTGACGCCGCTCTGGGCAAGGCGTTCATCACCGTGAACAAGAACTCGGTACCGAACGATCCACGCTCCCCGTTTGTCACCTCTGGCCTGCGCTTCGGTACTCCGGCAGTCACCACTCGTGGCTTCAAAGAGGCTGAGTGCAAAGAGCTGGCCGGCTGGATCTGCGACATCCTGGCGGACCTGAACAACGACGCCGTCATTGACGCCGTTCGCGAGAAGGTCAAGGCCATCTGCGCCAAGCTGCCGGTATACGGCGCTTAATCAGCCCGTAAACCGCAGCAAAGAAAAGCCCGGCCAGTGATGGTCGGGCTTTTTTTCGTCTGATGAAACCGTTCAAGGTCGCAGCTTTACGCTCAACTGGTAAGACCGGTAAAGCCAACACATCAATTTCCCCTTGATTCCTTCAGAAAATCGAGCCTAAACTGCACTCGCACTGGACATACCGGTAAGACCACAATAATTAAGTCCTGTATCTGATGCGCACAGCGCACGTAAGACAGGACACCGAACAGGATCCTCCCCATGCTCAGATGGTGCTCGCGTTCGATTTTCCTTCAGGTTGTCCTCGGATTGGTGCTCGGCATCGTCTGCGGGCTCACACTCCCCGAATACTCCTCCCAGCTCAAACCCCTCGGCGACGGCTTTATCAAGCTGATCAAAATGCTGATCGGCCTGATCGTGTTCTGCGTGGTCGTCAGCGGCATTTCCGGCGCCGGCGACCTGAAAAAAGTCGGACGCATCGGTCTCAAGTCGGTGATCTACTTCGAAGTGCTGACCACCATCGCGCTGTTGATCGGCCTGGTTTTCGCCTTCAGTACCGGGATCGGCAGCGGCGCTAATATTCATCTGGATCAGCTCTCCACCGCAGACATGGGCGACATTGCCCAGCGCGGCCAACACATGCACACCACCACTCAATTCTTGATGGACCTGATCCCGACGTCGGTGATCGGTGCGTTTGCTGACAACAACATCCTGCAAGTGCTGGTGTTTTCGGTGTTGTTCGGCAGCGCCTTGAACCTGGTGGGCGAAGCGGCATCCGGCATCTCGCGACTGATCAACGAACTCAGCCACGTGATCTTCCGCATCATGGGCATGATCGTGCGCCTGGCACCAATCGGCGTATTCGGCGCGATCGCCTTCACCACCAGCAAATACGGCCTGGATTCGCTGCAACACCTGGGCAGTCTGGTGGGGCTGTTTTACCTGACCTGCACAGCGTTCGTGATGCTGATCCTCGGCCTGGTGATGCGCCTTTCTGGCTTGCGCATGCTGCCGTTTCTCAAGTACCTGCGCGAAGAGCTGCTGATTGTGTTGGGCACCGCCTCTTCAGATGCCGTGCTACCGCAAATCATGCGCAAGCTTGAACATCTAGGCATCGGCAGTTCAACCGTCGGGCTGGTGATCCCCACCGGTTACTCGTTCAACCTGGACGGTTTCTCGATCTACCTGACCCTGGCCATCGTGTTCATCGCCAATGCCACCGGCACGCCGTTGGCCATGTCGGACCTGCTGACCATTTTGCTGGTCTCGCTGATCACCTCCAAAGGCGCTCACGGGATTCCGGGGTCGGCGCTGGTGATTCTGGCGGCGACCTTGACCGCGATCCCGGCGATTCCGGTGGTTGGCCTGGTATTGGTGCTGGCAGTGGACTGGTTCATGGGCATCGGCCGGGCGCTGACCAATCTGATAGGTAACTGCGTCGCCACCGTGGCCATCGCCCGCTGGGAAAAGGACATTGATATTCAACGGGCAAACAAAGTTCTCTCCGGCCAGCAGGGTTATACCTTCCAGCCTAGAAAACCTGTCCCCCAGGCCCATCAGCAGGAATTTTGACCGCACCTTGTGCCTGCTCGTTTCAGGCACAACAATCAGCGCCTGCAAATGGCGCTTTTACCGAAACTCACGGAGCGAACAGTGATCAGCTCGTCGACGGTTGTAAATTCAGTGGTAGAAAAGCTGCGCGCCGCACTCGCTCGCGGCCAGTGGCGTAGCGGCGAGATGTTGCCAGGACAGCGCGAACTGGCTGAACAACTGGGCATCAGTCGCCCAAGCCTGCGCGAAGCGGTGATCGTTCTGGAAACTCTCGGGCTGGTGCGCTCCATGCCGGGCAAAGGAGTGGTGGTGCTGGACGCCCATCTCAGCGACCGCCAAAGCCACGACAGAGCGGTGGCCGGGGCGAGCCTGGAAGACGTGCTGCAACTGCGCTACACCCTTGAACCCTTCATCGTCGGCCTGGTCGCGCAGTCCATCAGCAGCAAGGAAGTCGGGCAATTGCGCCTGACCCTGATGGACATGCGTGAAGCCCTGGAGGCCAACGACAGTGAAGCTGGCGTGAATGCCTATATCGCCTTCCACGAAGAGTTGTTCACCCTGACCTCGAACCCGATTTTCCAGAGCGTGGTGCAACAGACCAGCAACGCCCTCAAGCAAAGTGCCGAGGTGCTGCGCAATTCCCCCGAACACCTGGCCGAGCGCCTGCAGGAAAACGAAGCGGTGGTACGCGCCATCCGCAGTAAAAACAGCGCCTTGGCCAGCGCCGAAATGCGGCGGCACATTCTTCAGGAAGGACAGCGCATGGGCATAGAGCTGAATATTCCAGAAGACAATCTGGGCAGTTAAACGCTGTAGAAAATTTCGTATCGGCAACCGGACTGGAGACAGGCCATGACTACCTGCGCCTCACAGAAACAAGTTCCTTATGCCCTGCCCGTGTGCCGCCCAGGCAAAAAAAGGCTTTCGGTCGACGATATCTACCCACAGATTTTCGATGCCATCCTCGAACAACGTATCGCCCCGGCCAGCCGTTTCACTGAGGAAAGCCTCGGACAAGTGTTCGGCGTCAGCCGCAGTATCATTCGTCATGTGCTGGCGCGCTTGTCCCATCAACAGGTGATTATCCTGCGCCCCAATCACCGCCCTCAGGTGGCCGCTCCTGATGCAGAACACACCCAACAGATACTGCATGCCCGACGTCTCACCGAAACCACGTTGGTCAAACTGGCCAGCCAGAATTCCACCCCTGAGCAACTCAAACGCCTGCGCGAGTTAATCGCCGCAGAACGCGAATGCATAGAACGCGACCAGCGCGGAACGGCCATTCGCCTCTCCGGAGAGTTCCACCTGCAATTGGCCGAAATGGCTGGCAATGCGCCGCTGGCGCAGTTCCTCGGCAGCCTGGTGCCGCTGACCTCATTGGCGATCGCCCAATATGAAGAGCAGGCCTGCAGCTATTGCGCCTGGCAGGAACATGCGGCGATTGTCGATGCAGTGGAGAGCGGCGACGTCGTGACAGCCGTTCGCCTGATGACCGAGCATTTGGATCATCTGGAAGAGAAACTGCTGAACTCAGGATTAGGATCTGGCCGCGATCGCATTGCCGGTCGACGCTCGATTGCTCGCGATGACGGCCTTGAACACGCTGAAAACTCCTGACCTTATTCAGCCGCAACCCGCGCAAACCCCGCGCGAATTTTCTCTTCCGGCAAATCGTCGGCAATAAACACGATCACGCTTTCACGCGCCTCGCCTCTCGCCCACTCGGTATCCCAGTCGAAACCATAGAGTTTCAGCACGCCCTGAAACACCATCCGCCGTGGCTCGTCGACGATGTTCAGCACGCCTTTGTAGCGCAGCAATTGCTTGCCGTGATCTTCCAGCAGCTCGTTCATGAACTCGCTGAGTTTGTCGATATCCAGCGGCTTGTCGGTGCGCAACACCAGGCTGGAGATGCGGTCGATGGTCGGTGCCTTACTCACCGGTCGCAGGTTCAAGCCACCGCCCAGGTCGGCATTGAGATTGAAACCACGCACGTCGAGCAACTCGGCCAGATCGATCTTGCCGTGTTCGACCACGCGGATCGGTGCTCGGCGATTGATACGCGTCAGCCGTTCGCTGAGTGCAGTAAAGGTTTGCTCATCCACCAAGTCCCGCTTGCTCACCAGCAAACGGTCGGCAAAGCCGATCTGCGCCTGGGCGATGGTCTGGGTCAGATGGTGCTCGGCATGAGCGGCGTCGACCAGGGTGATGATGCCGTCGAGGATGTAACGCTCACGCAGTTCTTCATCGATAAAAAACGTCTGTGCCACGGGTGCGGGATCGGCCAGCCCGGTGCATTCGATCACCAGCCGGTCGAAGGCGATTTCGCCGCTGTCCAGGCGCTCCAGTAGCAGGTACAGCGCCTTGGTCAGGTCGGTGTGGATGGTGCAGCAGACGCAGCCGTTGGACAGCGTCATGACTTGCACCGGCTCATCACCCAACAGCTGAGTATCGATACCGGCGTCGCTGAATTCGTTTTCAATCACTGCGATTTTCAAGCCGTGTTCGGCCTTGAGCAGATGGCGCAACAGCGTGGTTTTACCGGCGCCGAGAAAGCCGCTGAGGACCGTGACGGGGATGGGAGAGGACAAACTGGATCTCCTTTTAATACACAAAAAAAATAGGAGCGGTTCTGTGGGAGCGAGCTTGCTCGCTCCCACAAAAGCCCGCTCCACATTACATCTGACAACCCGCCGCTAGCGGATCAACAGCACTTGGGACCACCCTTGCCGCCGTAACGAGCCTCCTGGCGTTCGCGAAAGAACGCCTCGTAGGTCATCACCGGCTTGTCCGGGTGTTTGGTGTGCATATGCTCGACGTAGTTGTCGTAGTCGGGCATGCCGACCATCAGGCGTGCGGCCTGACCGAGGTATTTACCGAGGCGACTCAGGTCATTGAACATGTCTGCAATCCTCGATTACGCGTCCGGCAGAGCCTGGAAGGGCGATTCTTTATCCGTGCGTTCTTTGGTGCCCCAGGCGGCGATACCGACCTTGAGCGCATAGAACAGGATGCTGAACACCACGAACAGGAACAGCGCTGTCAGGGTCGCGTTGGTGTAGGCGTTGTAAATCACGTGCTGCATCTGGGTGATGTCCTTGGCCGGCGCCAGGATCTGACCGTTGGCCAGCGCATCACTGTACTTCCTGGCCAGGGACAGGAAACCGATCGCCGGGTTGGCGTCGAACAGTTTGATGAAGCCGGCCGTGGTGGTGCAGATCAGCAGCCACACGGCAGGCAGCATGGTGACCCAGACGTAGCGCTGGCGTTTCATTTTGATCAGTACGACGGTCGCCAGCATCAGCGCAATACCGGCCAGCATCTGGTTGGAGATACCGAACAGCGGCCACAAGGTGTTGATGCCGCCCAATGGATCGATCACGCCTTGGTACAGCAGGTAACCCCACATTGCCACGCAACCGGCAGTTGCAATCAGGTTGGCGGTCCAGGATTCAGTACGCCTTAGCGCCGGAACGAAGGAACCGAGCAAGTCCTGCAGCATGAAACGCCCGGCACGGGTACCGGCGTCGACGGCGGTCAGGATGAACAGCGCCTCGAACAGAATCGCGAAGTGGTACCAGAATGCCATGGTGTTTTCACCCGGCAGGACATGGTGCAGGATCTGCGCAATACCGACCGCCAGGGTCGGCGCACCGCCAGCGCGGGCCAGAACGGTGGTTTCACCAATGTCCCTGGCCACGGCTTGCAGGGCTTCTGGGGTAATCGCGAAGCCCCAGCTGCTGACCATCTGAGCAACCGAAGCCACGTCGCCGCCGACGATGGCCGCCGGGCTGTTCATCGCGAAGTAGACACCCGGTTCGATCACCGAGGCCGCCACCATCGCCATGATGGCCACGAAGGACTCCATCAACATGCCGCCGTAACCGATGTAACGGGCATGGCCTTCGCTGGCCAGCAGCTTGGGGGTAGTCCCGGAGGCAATCAGCGCGTGGAAACCGGACACCGCCCCGCAGGCAATAGTGATGAACAGGAACGGGAACAACCCGCCCTTCCACACCGGACCGGTACCGTCGGTGAACTGGGTCAGCGCCGGCATTTTCAGCTCGGGCATGGTGATCAGGATGCCGATCGCCAAGGCGATGATGGTGCCGATCTTGAGGAAGGTCGAGAGGTAGTCGCGCGGTGCCAGAATCAGCCACACCGGCAGTACCGCGGCCACGAAACCGTAACCGATCAGCATCCAGGTGATCTGGAGTCCAGTGAAGGTGAAGGCCTTGGCCCAGACCGGATCAGCGGCAATCTGCCCGCCCAACCAGATCGAACCCAGCAGCAGGAGTACCCCGACCACGGAGATTTCACCGATGCGGCCCGGGCGGATGTAGCGCATGTAAATGCCCATGAACATCGCGATCGGGATGGTCGCCATCACCGTGAAAATGCCCCACGGGCTCTCGGCCAAGGCCTTGACCACGATCAGCGCCAGCACCGCGAGGATGATGATCATGATCAGGAAGCAGCCAAACAGCGCGATGGTGCCGGGGATACGGCCCATTTCTTCACGGACCATGTCACCCAGGGAACGGCCGTTGCGGCGGGTCGACATGAACAGGACCATGAAGTCCTGCACGGCGCCGGCCAGCACTACGCCTGCAATCAGCCAGAGCGTGCCGGGCAGGTAGCCCATCTGCGCGGCCAGCACCGGACCGACCAGTGGCCCCGCGCCAGCGATGGCCGCGAAGTGGTGACCGAAAAGCACATGTTTGTTGGTCGGCACATAGTCCAGACCGTCGTTGTTGAGCACTGCGGGGGTGGCCCGAAGTGGATCGAGTTGCATCACATTGTTGGCGATGAACAGGCTGTAGTAACGATAAGCAACCAGGTAAATGGCCACTGCAGCGACCACAATCCACAAGGCGTTGATCGCCTCGCCGCGGCGCAAGGCCACTACGCCCAGGGCGCACGCTCCTACGATTGCCAGCAGTAGCCAGGGTAAGTGGCGTAGCAGGCTATTATTGTTTTTCATCTTTTTTATTCCAGCCAGTGGACTTGAGATAAAGCCACCCCGAGTTTAGCCCCGATTACACCAAAGGCCATACCCCGACATTGGTCGAGGGTACGCAGCACCGGTGGCGGTTCTCACAGATGCGGGTCTATAGTCAGCGAACATCAAGAGGACTGCGCCATGAGCGACCACCCTGCAGATCGCCGCCGCTTCAAACGTATTGCCTTCGACGCCAAAACCGAAATCAGCCAGGGGCAAAATCGTTGGCCGGTGCAGTTGATTGATCTATCACTCAAAGGTCTGCTGATTCAGCGCCCCGAGCCCTGGCAGGGTGACGAGACACAGCCTTTCGCAGTCGACATTCATTTGAGCGACGATATCGACGTCAGAATGGACGTGAAGTTGAGCCACAAGGATTACGGCCAGCTTGGCTTCGTCTGCCTGGATATCGACCTGGAATCGATCGAACACCTGCGACGGCTGATCGAGCTGAATCTGGGGGATGAAAACGAGTTGGAGCGGGAGCTGGGAGCGCTGATCGACGTTTGATCATGGTGACCGCGAGCCCCGTGGTGACTTCGCGCTCCCCTCCTACGGTCGTGTTTATTCGAACAACGCGTCCAATGCCTGCTCAAGACGTGTCACGGCAATAATCTGTAACCCTGGCGGCGCCTCTTTCGGCGCATTGCCCTTGGGTACGATGGCCCGCTTAAAGCCGTGTTTGGCGGCTTCTTTGAGACGCTCCTGACCGCTGGGCACCGGCCGTACCTCGCCGGACAAACCCACTTCGCCAAACACCAGCAGGTCATGAGGCAAGGGGCGGTTGCGCAGACTGGACATCACCGCCGCCATCAAGGCGAGATCGGAAGCGGTTTCCAACACTTTGACCCCGCCCACCACGTTAAGGAACACATCCTGATCATGGGTCGGAATGCCGCCGTGCCGATGCAGGACTGCCAACAGCATAGCCAGCCGATTCTGATCCAGGCCCAGGGTCACCCGACGCGGGTTGGCCAGGTGACTGTCGTCCACCAATGCCTGGACTTCCACGAGCATTGGCCGCGTGCCTTCCCAGGTTGCCATCACCACACTGCCCGGCACTTCTTCCTGAGCACGTGTCAGGAAAATCGCCGAAGGGTTGGAGACTTCTTTCAGGCCTTTGTCGGTCATGCCGAACACGCCCAGTTCGTTGACTGCGCCGAAGCGGTTTTTCACCGCGCGCAGCAGACGCAGACGACCGTCCGACTCGCCTTCGAAATACAGCACGGTATCGACCATGTGCTCCAGCACCCGCGGTCCGGCCAGTGCGCCCTCTTTAGTGACGTGGCCAACCAGAAAAATCGCAGTACCGCTCTGTTTCGCATAACGCACCAGCAGCGCCGCACTTTCGCGCACCTGGGACACACCACCCGGTGCGGATTGCAGTTGCTCGGTAAAAATCGTCTGAATGGAGTCGATCACCATGACTTTCGGCTTTTCTACCCGAGCCGTAGCAATGATGGTTTCGATGCAGGTTTCGGTCATCACCCGCAGTTTGTCCTGAGGCAACCCCAGGCGACGGGCGCGCATGGCCACTTGCTGCTGGGATTCCTCACCCGTGACATACAGCGCCGGCATGCGTGCCGCGAGGCTGCACAAGGTCTGCAAGAGGATCGTCGACTTGCCGATGCCCGGGTCACCACCGATCAGCACCACCGATCCGTCTACCAGACCGCCGCCGAGCACTCGGTCCAGTTCACCGGACGCTGTGGAAAAGCGCGGAATTTCTTCAACGCTGACTTCGGCCAGCGTCTTGATCTGAGCCTGCTGGCCGGTCCAGCCGGTACGACCGCTAGGGGCCGCTGCACCACCGCTTTCCACCATGGTTTCGGTCAGCGTGTTCCAGGCGCCGCACTCGCCGCATTGGCCACCCCACTTGGGAAAAGTTGCGCCGCACTCGGTGCAGCCGTACATGCGCTTTGCCTTGGCCATCAGAACTCCAACGAAAAACCGCGATGATAGCTCAGCTGGAGGCGATCAGCGCAGTTCAGTTGTATTGAGGCAAATACGATGAGTTAGCCAGTCTGGCGAGCGCGCCATAGTAACTTTTACAGTTCTTTAAACCTGTTTCTGATTGGCGCTCTGGTGTTACTTGTCCAACTTTTCGCTCTAACAGCCAGCCCTTTCAAGGTGTTTTCCCTTTATGGGCCTTCAGCACCCGATCGGTCGACACATGAGCATTCGCAGCCTTTCCCTCCAACCATTCCTTGGGCTTGGCGATTTTGGGACCGCGTATGCTTTTG